>CAYXFO010000111.1:0-11526 GCA_964464255.1 uncultured Pirellula sp. | reverse complement strand
CATCAACACCACCGCTCCATTTCTCAAGCTACCTACACCCGAGCAACAGCAGGAATTGGATCGGCTCCAAAGCGAGGAATCAGCCGCCCTCGGGGCGTTGATGGAGTTGGCTCAGGCTTGGTCGCGGGTGAGCCGCAATCCGACAGAGTCCGCAGTCGCGACTCCCAAGCCGATCACATCCATTGCCTTAGATGACGAGTTGCCGCTCGGTGCTGTTCAGCGCAATACTTCTCGCAACGGTATCGAATGGTCTTCGGGACAGATCGCGTCTGCTATGGGTAGACGTTCGGTTGCGACTCGGTTCGGTCACAAATACGAGTTGACGATCAATAGCATGCTTGTGCCGATGACGATCCCGGATGCGGGTCACTTGCAGGTATGGATTCACCCCGATGCCCAGGCCATGCCATCCGCGTTGTTTGTCGAGTTAAAGACCAACCAAGGAACTAGGCGCTGGGTCTGGGCAGACACCCCACAGGACGCTCGAAAAGTGGACGGTCAACCGGACCGCATCGCAGGTCCCATCCCGAGAGGGGGAGCATGGTTCCTGGCGAATATCCCGCTCCAAGGGATACCCTCCGGAGCGATCGTTCAGGAATGGAAACTGGGACTCTTCGGTGGCATCTGTTATTGGGATGGGCTTGCGATCTCGGGTACGCAGCGTCCCCAGGATATCCTCACGACGGATGTGATGGCTTGGTGGAATCATCGCAAGGGTCAATCGGCTCCGCACGCATCTTCTCAAGTTGCGGCTGCCGTCAAACAGGGACCGGATAGCGATGTAGGCAAACAGCATGCCGATCCGGTCATAGCATATTTCATCGCGATGATTGCATCGAATGTTCCCACAGAGATCCAAGAGGCTCGCGAGCGTTGGCGAACCGCCCGGATCGAGCGACAGATTCTCGAGGATCGGATCCCGGGAACTATGATTTTCAAGGACCGCCCGGAACCTCGTCAGGCGCACGTGATGACGCGCGGGCAATACGATGCGAAGGGGGAGGCGGTCCGACCTGCGACCCCCTCCTTCTTGCCTGCTCGCATCGATAGCGATGCGCATCTGAAAAACCGTTTGGATTTAGCGCGATGGTTGGTTTCCAGCGATAACCCACTCGTCGCTCGAGTGATCGTCAATCGTTTTTGGCAACAGATGTTCGGCACGGGTATCGTGAAGTCATCCGACGATTTCGGTACGCAAGGAACGCCCCCTTCGCATCCGGAGCTTTTAGATTATCTGGCCGAACGTTTTCGCTCCACGGGCTGGAATGTGAAGCAACTGATGCGCGAGCTCGCGATGAGCGACGCATTTCGAAGGGATTCCAAGTTCGCTCTTTCAAGCCCTCAACTCGATCCCGAGAATCGCTATCTATCGCGTGGACCTCGCCTGCGCTTGGATGCTGAACAGATACGTGACAATGCGTTAGCAATCAGCGGCTTGCTCAATCGACAGATCGGAGGCCCAGGCTTCCTAGGATATCAACCGCCAAACATCTGGGAGCCGGTCGGATACGGAGATTCCAATAGCCGCTACTACATTCAGGGGCATGGCGAGGATCTCTATCGACGCAGTCTCTATGCATACATCAAACGAACGGCCCCTCCTCCGTTTCTCTCGAATTTCGACGGACCGAATCGGGAGACGAGTTGCACACGGCGCGAGCGGAGCAACACGCCGCTGCAAGCCCTTCAATTGATGAACGACATCCAGCATTTTGAAGCCGCCCGATGCTTTGCCGAACGTGTCGTGCGCGAGGTTCCATCGTCGACTCAGTCGCTGGAGCAAGCTCGCATCGCGAGAGCATTCTTGTTGGCGCTGGGCCGATCCCCCGATGCTATAGAGCAAGAGGAACTGCAGCATGCGTTCCAGCAATTTCGCGATCGACTGCAAGCCACCCCGGACGATTCGCTTCGAGTTGCCCGGGCTGGAGAACGGTGGCCAGATCCCAACATGAATCCCCACGAGGTTGCCCCGTGGGTACTCTTGTGCAATCTGATTCTCAACCTCGACGAAACCATCACACGAAACTAGCTCAGCAACGAGCTCAACACCGGAGCGAAATCCATGAGTCGTCCTTGGCAAGCGTGGCTTCAGATGCAATCGCGGCGCCATTTTTTTGGAGAGACCGGCCTGCGTATGGGGCAAGTTGCATTGGCATCGATCGCGGGGAGCACGATCGGCATGCGCGGCTTCGGAGACGAGAAGACCGCAACGCCTCTTGTGCATCCACCCCTGCCAGGTCTGCCACACTTTGCACCCAAAGCCAAATCGATCATCTACTTGCACATGAATGGCGGACCATCCCAGATCGACCTTTGGGATTACAAGCCCAGCTTGGAATCGCAATTCGATAAAGACTTGCCCGACTCCATTCGGATGGGACAGCGGATCACCACCATGACCAGCGGGCAGGCCAGACTGCCAGTCGCTCCGAGCAAATTTCGATTCGCTCAGCATGGACAGTGCGGTCGGTGGGTCAGCGAACTGCTTCCTCACACCGCTGGAGTTGTCGATGAATTAGCGGTTGTGAAAACCCTGCATACCAACGCGATCAATCATGATCCAGCGTGTACGTTTGTCATGACGGGAAGCGAAGTACCGGGCAAGGCCAGTTTGGGATCGTGGCTCGCGTATGGTTTGGGAAGCGAGAGCAACAATCTTCCCGCGTTCGTTGTCTTGACCCCGACTTGGTCCGCAACCGCTATGGCCCAGGCTCTCTTCACGCGAATGTGGAGCAGCGGATTCTTGCCGACTCGATATACCGGAGTCGCGCTGCGAAGCGGCGCGGATCCTGTTTTGTATTTGCAAAATCCCGAGGGCGTCACCTCGCAGGATCGCCGAACCATGCTCGACGCGTTGGGGAAGCTGAATCAGCACCGTTGGGAAGCATGGCAAGATCCTGAGATCCAAACCCGCATCTCCCAATATGAAATGGCATTCCGGATGCAGGCCAGCGTTCCGGAGTTGGTTCGGATCGAGGACGAGTCGGCCGCGACTCTAGAGTTGTATGGTCCCGAGGTGACGAAGCCGGGCACCTTTGCATCGAGCGCGATTCTAGCGCGACGGATGGTGGAGCGCGGGGTGCGGGTGGTCCAGATCCTTCATCGGGGTTGGGATCAACATGGCAACATCGCGGGGGATCTACCTGCCCAAGCTCGGGATGTGGATCAGGCGTGCGCCGGGCTGATCCGAGACTTGAAGTTGCGAGGGATGCTCGACGAGACCCTGGTCGTTTGGGGCGGGGAGTTTGGTCGGACCGTTTATTGCCAAGGTGGACTGACACGCGAAAACTATGGCCGGGATCATCACCCCAAATGCTTTACCATGTGGCTCGCCGGAGGGGGAATCCAAGGTGGGATCGAATACGGGACCACCGATGATTTCAGCTACAACATCGCCGATCGACCGGTCCACATCAACGATCTGAACGCAACTTTGCTACACTGCATGGGGATCGATCATGAACGATTTGCTTATTCATTTCAGGGTTTGGACCAGCGTTTGACGGGGGTGGAGTCGCAGCGAGTCGTCAAGGAACTTCTTAAGGGCTGAACCGCATGCCGTCTTCATGATACATTAACACTTCCTTCACACACCCTGGTTACTATCGTGGCGGCTGGAAGAATCGATGTCATTGCATTTAAGCCGAGATCTTGAAGAAGCTCATAATTCCTTGTTACGAATTTCAGGCGAGGTTGAAGACATGATCGCGCTGGCGGTGAAGTCTTTGGTCGAGCGGCGTGGCGGATTGGCGGCGGAAGTCGTGAATCGGGACACGTCGATCGATCGCGCCGAAGTTCGGATCGAGGAGGAGTGCCTCAAAATGCTCGCGCTGCATCAACCGGTGGCGGCCGACATGCGTCGGATCACTACGATGATGAAGGTCAACAATGACCTCGAGCGAATCGCAGACTTGGCCTGCAACATAGCGCAGCGCGCCGATAGTCTATGCTCCTATCCAGAGTTTCCGATCCCGAGTGGCATCAATGAAATGGCGACAATGATCACACGCATGGTCCGTTCCAGTTTGGATGCTTTTGTTCATCGCAATGTGGATCAGGCTCGACGCGTGATCCAGGACGATGATCCGGTCGACGCGAAAAACGTCGAGGTGATCGAAACTCTCACCACTCAGATAGCTAGGGATCCTTCGCAAACCGTTGCAGCTCTGCACTGTTTCTCCGCCGCGAGGCATTTGGAGCAGATTGCGGATCATGCGGTGAGCATTGCCGAGGATGTCATCTACATGGTGGAAGGGGTCATCATTCGGCATCGCCAAGGACAGCGTTCGGGAACCCAGTCATGATGTCGACTTGACCGAGACGATTCCCCTTAGTGATGATTGATTGGGTATGCCAAAGAGCAAAGTATTGGTGGTTGAAGACGATCGGTCTTTGTCCGAGATTCTCGTCTACAATTTGGACAAGGCAGGATATGAGGTTTCTTTTGCGTTTGATGGTCGGGACGGTTTGAGCCAAGCGCAGCTGAAGCTGCCGGACATCATTCTGCTCGACGTGATGTTGCCGGTGATCGATGGCATCGAAGTGTGTCGCCGGCTGCGATCCAAGCCGGAGACCGCACACGCGTTGATCATTATGTTGACAGCCAAAACCGAGGAAGCAGATCAGCTGATTGGCTTTTCCGTCGGTGCGGATGATTATGTCACCAAGCCGTTCAGCGTGCGCGTTCTGTTGGAGCGAATCAAGGCTCTTCAGCGTCGCAAGTCAACCAGCGCGGAGGACGACAGCGATACCGTTTCGCGAGCTGGCATTACGCTCGACCGGCGCCGCTATCGAGTCACGGTTCGGGATACACCTGTCGAGTTGACCAAGAGCGAGTTTCGCTTGCTCGATACCCTGATACGTCAACCTGGACGTGCATTCGATCGTTCGGAGTTGATCGACTCGGCACTCGGGGAAGACACATTGGTTCTCGAGAGAACCATCGATGTGCACATTCGAGCCCTGCGCAAGAAGATCGGGCTGGAGGCCGAAGCGATTGAGACCGTTCGCGGGGTCGGCTATCGATTTCGGGAAGACTAATTTTTCGGGCTTTTTCGCAAGGAAAAGCAGCTTTCCCTCCCGGGAGGCTCCGATTTCCAAGGAGTTTTTGAGATTTTCCGCAAAAAACCACCGTTTTTCTAGGGGTTTTGCAGGGTTCCTGGTTGCATTTTGCATGGCCGGGCCTTTAATTCAGCCATCTGGAGAGTGTCCTGAGTTGGACCGCTTTTTGATTCAAGATTTGTTGAAAGGGATTCCTCACATGGCGAAGGCAGCAGGCAAGGCAGAAAAGCCCCTGACAAAAGTGCAGATCTTCTCGAACATCGCTGAGAGCACCGGTTTGTCGAAGAAGCAAGTTGCAGAAGTTTTCGAAGCATTGAAAAACGAAATTTCATCGGCAGTTGGCAAGAAGGGCGTTGGCACCTTCGTGATTCCGGACCTCTGCAAAGTCGTCCGCATTCAGAAGAAAGCTCTTCCAAAGCGTCAAGTTCGCAATCCTGCAACTGGCGAAATGAAGTGGGCAGATCCTAAGCCCGCGAGCACCTCGGTCAAAGTGCGTCCTCTGAAGAAACTCAAGGACATGGTCTAACAGGCACGTGCGGCCCCTTTCCCTCCGCACCTGTCCCAAGAACCAATTCCATAAGACCGCTGGCAATCGCTAGCGGTTTTTTTGTTGTGCATGAGATCCACCCACGATCAGCTGGCCGCATGCAGCTTGGATCGAATCACCCAACGTATTGCGAAGAGTTGTGAAGATACCAGCGTTGCGTAGAGCAATCGCGAATTGCCGTGTGGATTCACGATCTGGGGCTTGGAGTCGCCCTACGTTCGAGAATCGCTCTAGGGCATCGTGCTGCAGACCTACGAACTGGTTTGCATGCGCGGTGTTGTTGTAGGGGATCAAATTGATCTCGACCCTCAAACCTCGACAGAAGTCGATCAAGTGCTGAGCATCTTCTTCGCGATCATTGATCCCCGACAGGAGGGCATACTCGATCCATACAGGACTATCTTCATCCAAGCTATTGATATGGCGAATCGACTGGCGCAGCGCCTCGAGATCGTTGGTGGCTCGCGGGACGAGTTGACGACGTAAATCGCTTTGCGCGGAGTGCAAACTCAGTGCAATCCGCAGCCGAGGAAATCGTTTGGCCATGGCGACCATTTTCTCGGGAACGCCGACGGTCGAGAGAGTGATGTGCCGCGGAGAAAAACCAAATCCACGGTCTGCGATCAGGAACTCGATCGCGTTTCCTACGGCTTCATGATTATGGAGTGGCTCTCCCATCCCCATCAATACAACATTGCGCAAATGGATCGGTTGGTCCGAGTGTCGGCTCCAAGTGTGGACTTCCATCTTGGCGATGAGAACCTGTTCGAGCATCTCTGTATCCGACAGTTGCCGAACCAACCCCATACGTCCCGTTGCGCAAAAAGTGCATCCGACCCCGCATCCGACTTGTGTGGAAATGCAGACGGTTCCTCGAGTCGGCCTCGGACGCATAACCACCGTTTCGCATGCATCCCCATGCTCTCTGGACGGAAGTCGAAACTTGGACACGCGTCGATCGTCCGCGACGCTCGGGAGCCCGCTGAGCCAGTGCCCCTCGAGGTCTCGCCACTCCGGGATATCGGGCCGTACTCCGTGCCGCAACCAATCCCACCTGGCCTTGCGATGTGGACCGGTGCAATCGCTAGAGAAAAGTTTCTGCCAAAGAGGAGGTATCAACAATTCGAGCCGCGCACACAACTTGTGAAGTAAAATAGAGGGTCGTGTTTGTAATGAGCCCCATGATACTCCTCAAATACCCTGACTCCAAATGATAAAGTGCATTCCGTTCTCCGCTGCTTGTTTCAGGAGCAGACTTCGTGCTTACCTGTGTGCGATTGCCGTAGTGGCTTCGTCTGTTTTCGTTATGAGCCAAGACTCTCTGGGTTCGGATCCGGTCGGTGTTTGGCGCGGCGAGTGGACCAGCAACTCAACAGGACACCGAGGGCCAATGCGAGTGGTGATTCGGGAGCAGAACGACGGACGTTATCAAGCTCGATTTTCGGGTCGTTTCTTGGTTGTCATTCCGTTTATGTATCGAGCGACTCTGGTACCATCGAGCGATCCATACGGAAATACTGTTCTCGATGCAAACAAGCGACTGGGTTTGGGCATGGGAAGTTACACGATGCGCACTACGGTTGTCGGCAATCAACTGCAGGGATCGTTTAGTGCCGCTCGCGATCGAGGATCGGTCACCATGCGTCGGGTCCGCTGATCAGCGAAGGCACCTGCATCTTCGAGGAATATCCTGTTGCGTCACAGCCATCGAGTTCGCTTTCCAGGTCATAGCGGAAACATCCTGACCGGCATTTTGGAAGTGCCTGCGGAGGAAGTACGCGCATGGATGGTCTTCAGCCACTGCTTTACCTGCAACAAGGATCTCAAGGCAATGGTTCGAATAGCACGAGGGCTGACCGAGAGGGGTTGGGGGATTTTGCGATACGATTTCGCTGGTCTTGGGGGAAGCGAGGGGACGTTCGCCGATACCAATTTCAGTACCAACTGCGAAGATTTGCGGCATGCGGTTGAGTTTCTGAGCGGAACTTACCATCCACCCCGTTTTCTATTCGGTCTCAGTTTCGGGGGGGCCGCGAGTCTGGCAATGGCCGATCAACTGCCGAGTATCGCGGGTCTCATCACACTCGCAGCGCCGAGCGACACTTCGCATTTGGCGGATTTGCTCTCTTCGATGAATCCTCGTATCGAATCCGAGGGTCAGGGAACGGTGGTTATCGGAGGATTAACACACACCATCTCCAAGCAGATGCTCGATGATTTTCGAAGCCACGATCTGCCGACCTGCATTCGAGAATTGCGCAAACCCTTACTCGTGTTTCATTCACCCGAAGACGAAACGGTTGCTTACCGCCATGCCCTGACACTCGCCGGTCTCGCAACTCACGGCACAGAGCAGCCCAACCCCGCTGGATCGGGTTTGTATCCGAGGTCACTGATTACGCTCCCGGGCAGCAACCATCTGCTGACCAACAGCGAGCGGGACACTCCCTTCGTCGTGGGAGTGATCGATGAATGGTGCCGACGTTTCGTATGAAACTCGCAGCACAAATAGAAAAGGGCTCGCTTGATGAGCCTGCGGAAGGCTGATCAAGCGAGCCCTTTCAACCGTGAAAGATGGGCCTAACCTGGTGCGATGCGGTCTGTCGGTTGGTCTGGGTGGTTCCAGACGGTCGACGCCACTAAGATCACGGTGCATCCGTGGACGGGTCGCTAGTTCATTCACCTAGGCGAGCGATTTCGCCCTCGGATCGCGAACCCGAGAATCGGTTCCACCGATTCCCGTCTCATCAGAGAAAATCTTCTCTCGACTCGACGTTTTCCATTTAAGCACGTAGTGTGCCAAAACCCTCATTACCCTCAAAATCGTTGGTTTGCGCCGATTAGGTAAGCTGGGGCGAGTGCTTTTGGCAAACGGTTTTGTAAATTGTTCCAAAGCCCCAGGATCGAATTTACAATGCGGGAAGCGTCGGACACAATCCCTGAGAGCCGTTGCAATCGGCAGGCTTTTCCTTGGTGGTACGCATGATTTCCGTTCACAATTCCCCGTCCCCCCGAATCTGCTGCATCGGTGCTGGCTATGTCGGTGGGCCGACCATGGCGATGATCGCCAAACAGTGTCCGGATATCCCGGTGCACGTGGTCGATGTCAACCAACTTCGCATCGACCAATGGAACTCGTCGAACCTCCCGATTTACGAACCGGGACTCCAGGACGTCGTGGAGGAAGCGCGGGGACGAAATCTGACCTTCTCGACCGATGTCGAGGGAGCCATCAAGTCTTCGAACATCATCTTCATTTCGGTGAACACACCGACCAAGACGTTTGGCATTGGGGCGGGTCGAGCAGCTAACCTGGAATTCATTGAAAAGTGTGCACGGAAGATTGCGGAATGCTCGACCGGCCACAAAGTCGTAGTCGAGAAGTCCACGTTGCCGGTTCGAACTGCCGAAGCCGTGAAGCGCATCCTGATGAGTTCTGCGAACAACGCGACGTTCGACGTATTGAGCAATCCGGAATTCCTGGCCGAGGGGACTGCGATTGCGGATTTGCTGAACCCCGATCGCGTCCTGATTGGAGGAGAATCGGAAGCGGCCGTAGAGCAACTGGCATCGGTTTATGGTCGTTGGATTCCTCGCGAGCGAATTCTGACCACCAACCTTTGGAGCAGCGAGTTATCCAAGTTGACTGCTAATGCATTCCTGGCCCAGCGTGTTTCGTCGATCAACGCGATTTCCGCCCTGTGCGAGGCCACGGGTGCCGACGTGGACGAGGTGGCTCGCGCGATCGGTACCGATTCTCGCATTGGCCCGAAATTTCTGAAGGCATCGGTTGGCTTCGGCGGTTCATGTTTCCAAAAGGATATCCTCAACCTCGTTTATCTCTGCGAACACTTCGGCCTCAACGAGGTTGCCAAGTATTGGGAACAAGTCGTGACGATGAACGACTACCAAAAGAAACGATTCTCAGCTCGGATTGTTCGCACGATGTTTCACACGGTCAGCGACAAGAAGATCGCGATTTGGGGGTTTGCGTTCAAGAAAGATACGAACGACACTCGCGAGTCGGCTGCGATCTACATTTGTCGCGATCTGCTCGAGGAGCGAGCACGTTTGACGATTTACGATCCTCAAGTTCCCGAGTCGCAGATTCGCGGGGAACTGACGGCGGTGTTCCAAGATGCTGTTGGAGGTCTCTCCGAACATCATCTGCGTTTGATCGAAAATAATGTGGTGGTTTCACGAGATCCCTACGAAGCTGCGAAGGGATCTCATGCGATCGCTGTCTTAACTGAATGGGACGAATTCAAGCGATTGGATATGACTCGAGTCTTTCAAGCGATGCATCGGCCCGCATTTCTATTCGACGGCAGAAATATTTTAGATGCCATGCAGTTGGCTTCGATCGGATTCGAGGTGCACAGCATTGGCCGTCCGTCCTATCGTGCTGGCGGCTAGTCGAGTCGCCGGATGACCGAAGACTCTCAGCGGTATCGAAAGTCTTATGTTGCGTTCGTCATCGCGACGGCAGTACTCATCTTCGTCGCACTCCGATTGCCGATGGTGTTGTTTTCCTCGGGTCAGATGGACGAGCAATGGTTCGCGGTACCTGGCTATACGGTTTGGAAGGAAGGTATTCCTCGCATTCCCTACTGTCCGACTCGGAAACGCGAGAATTTTTTTGAGAATGCCGACCGCTGCTTGTTCGCGCTTCCGCCCGGGCTTCATTACGCCCAGGCACCTTTCTTTGGAGTCTTTCCGGCCGGCTACCCCACCGCGCGACTTCCATCTTTCTTGGGGGGGATTGTCGGTTTGGTCGTTCTTGGATTACTGACTCGTCGCATGATTGCGACCGATCAGGAGGTTGGCCTCTCGTCCGGGGGTGGATTCATCTGGGGAATGGCGTTGATACTCATTGCCATGAGCAGGCCGATGATGTTCACTTCAATTACCGCCAGGCCAGACCTCCTGGTCAGCCTATGTTGCTGGGGCGCGATCGCTTGCATGTGGCGATGGGCTAACCATCCGGACGGCGCAACCAATTGCAGATGGGAGTTGATTGCTGCAGGGACCCTGTGCGGACTCGGGCTCTTGTTTCACCCTTTCGCTTTGGTGGGCTGTTTGCAGTGTGGAGTATGGGGCGTGTGGAGAGAGGGTGGATGGAGACGACGTACGATCCGCGGGCTTTCCATCGCGGCGCCCGCTGCAGCGATCCTGTGTTTGTGGCTGCCATTGATTCTCCGGTACCCATACGAGTTCCAGAGCCAGTTTACGAGCAACGTCCTCGAACGTTCCGGACCGGGGCTGATGCAGCGACTGGTATGGCCGTGGGCTTCGATTTGGCACCATGCGCGTTATCAATGGGAGTACAATCAAGCGATTCAGTTCATCTTTCTGAGTCTCGGCGGCCCGATCGGAATCGGCTTGATGTGGCTCCGGAAAGATGCGTCGTCGATGATTTTCAGATATCGTTGGCGGACGACAGCGTTGGTTCTGTCAAGCATCTATCTGACCGCAACAATTGCAGGGATCCATCCGACCAAGGGATATTGGGTGTATGCCATCGGGTGGCTCTATCCTGTTGCACTTTTCGGGTGGACCTCGCTGTGGAGTCTCGCCACGAGTTGGATTTCACCATCATCGCGCCCATGGCAATGCTGTATTAGGTATGCATGGGCTGTTCTGTTGATTCTGATCATGATTCCAGGAACCGGCATGACCACGTTGATCGCTTACGCCCGCGATGGCGCTGGAAAAAGGACCCATGCATCCCGGTTCGTTCATGAGCTATTGCAAGAGATTCCGGAAGATTCCCGTTGCATCGTCGATGTCCATTTCGTGTTCGATGTCTGGCTCAGTGGCCGCCCAACACTCTTGTGCCAGCCTCGCGAACGATTCTGGGGCGCGAGTTACCCAGCTTTCGATTACCTGATCATCGGTCGCGAAGGAGAGGATATGGG
>CAYXFO010000110.1:0-11547 GCA_964464255.1 uncultured Pirellula sp. | reverse complement strand
AGCATGATCGGGTGCCCCAGGCACCCAAAAGATAATAGCCGAGATGCGCAAGCATTCGGGTTGAAGCGGGCAACACCATGCCATGTTTGCCTCACTTCTGATCGGATGGCACGCCCAGAGGATTCGTAGGGTGCATCCCGCGTTGGGACGAGATATACTGGAACTCAGGGTCAACGCGGGGGCTCTCGTGTAGGTTCCGCGATGCGATGACCTCGAAGCGAATGGAAAGCAAGTGGGTTTTTCGATGCCAGAGTCCATTTGGGATGTTGCCCGGAGGGCGGATCAATTCTTTATGGAAGCCTCCCCGATACACGAAACGATGCGGCGATTGTCTCGCGTTTTGGATGAGATGCAAATTCCATTCGCGATCGTGGGAGCCATGGCAGCAAACGCCCACGGCCACAAACGGACAACGGCAGATGTCGATATCCTGATTCGGCGCGACGATCTTCAGCGATTCAAGGCTGCGCATATCGGCCGAGGTTGGGTCGACAAGTTCGAGGGATCCAAGAATTTCAAGGATGCTGTGACCTCCGTCAATGTCGACACCTTGATCGTGGGAGATTACCCAGGCGACGGGTTGCCCAAGCCGGTCGCGTTTCCGCCGCCAGAGACCGTTTCGGTTCGCAATGCGGAAGGTGTACCGATCATCCGTCTCGAAACGCTTCTCGAATTGAAACTTGCCAGCGGGATGACGGCGGCGCATCGTCCGAGAGACTTCGATGACGTCATCCAGTTGATTCGTATAAATCAATTGCCGCTCGAGTTCGCGGGGCGATTGAACCCGTACGTCGCCGACAAATTCCGCGAGATGTGGCAAGCGGCACAAGTCGATGAAGATTACTGAGCCTGAGCCCTACAGATCTTTTTTGATCATAGCGATCAGGTCTTGGGTCGAGAGTTTCGCGGCGGCTTGTGCGCCTTCAAGAACTCCTGCGATCAGATCCCGTTTGGTATCGTGCAGCTTGAGAATCTCTTCTTCGATGGTCCCTTGCGCGATGATGCGATAGACGATGACCGGTTTGGTTTGGCCGATGCGATGGGCCCGGTCGGTGGCTTGATCTTCCACGGCTGGATTCCACCAGGGGTCCATGTGGATGACGTAGTCAGCAGCCGTCAGATTCAACCCCGTGCCACCTGCTTTGAGAGAGATCAGGAATACCGTCGCGTTTCCGTTTTGGAAAGCATCGACTTCGCGAGTGCGTTGATCGGGTGGTGTGGAGCCATCGAGGTATTGATACGAAATTTTCTCTTGGTCGAGCATTTCGCGGATGAGTTGCAGATGCTGAACGAATTGGCTGAAGACGAGAACGCGGTGTCCTTCGTCCTGGAGTTCCTTCAAGGTGTCGCGGAGGAGATCGAGTTTCGCGGAGCCTCCTTTCCAATGATGATCGACGAGTTTCGGGTTGCAGGCCAGTTGTCGCAGTCGGGTGAGCAGAGCGAGGATTTTGAAGCGTTGGTCCTGGACATCGGGCAGTTTGGCGATCGACATGGCTTCGGCGATGGTTGACAACCGGACTTGATCGTACCGTTTGCGTTCTTCGGGGCTCAATTCCACGTACAAGTTGGATTCGGTTCGTGGGGGCAGATCGCGAAGGACTTCCCCTTTGGTCCGTCGAAGCACGAAGGGTTGGAGTCGTTGTCGCAAGGCTTCGCGACGGTCTTGGTCATTGTCTTTTTCGATCGGGCTAGCGTAGCGAGTGCGGAAGTGTTCCCAGCCGCCAAAGATTCCGGGTGAGACGACATGAAAGAGGCTCCATAATTCCCCGAGGTGGTTTTCGACGGGGGTTCCGGTCAGCGCCACGGTCCAATCGGCGGGGATACTGGATATGGCTTGCGAGGTTTTGCTTCGACTATTTTTGATCGCTTGGGCTTCGTCCAGGACCATGGTATGCCATTCGACCTCTTTGAGTTTGCCGGCATCGCGCAGCGCGAGGCCGTAGCTGCAGACGACGACTTGGCCAGGTCCAAGCTGCAGGAGAAAATCCTCGCGATCGGTTTCGCGGTAGAGGTGGGCATTTAAGCTGGGGGCGAAGCGTTCAATCTCGCGCATCCAGTTGAAGGCGACGGAGGTGGGAGCGATGACCAGGCATGGACCTTGGCTGGCGCGATCCAAAATGACGGCGAGTGTTTGAATGGTTTTGCCGAGTCCCATGTCGTCGGCGAGGATGCCGCCGACTCCCCATTCCGCCAGTTTTCGCATCCAGCGGAATCCTTCGATCTGGTATTCGCGCAAGGTTGCGTTGAGTTGGGTCGGGAGTTGCGGGTCGAGTTGTTCGGCTCGCTCGAGTCGTTCGAGGCATTCCATCCAAGCTTTCGGTGCATCGACTGCGAGGGAGGACTGGAGTTCGCGGATTTGTTGAGCGGACGAGCGATCGAACTTGATCGCGCCTCGTTCGGTATGAACAGCGCCCTGCAGGGATTTCAGCCTGCTTTTGAGTTCATCCGAGATTTCTGCCCATGTGTCGTCCTGGAGACGGATCAGGGACGACTCCCCCTCCCCTCCCCTGCCCTGTTCGATCGCTTCGATCAGAGATTCCAGGGGGATGGTCGTATCGCCGAGATGGGTCGAGCCGGACAACTGGAACCAGTCGCGTTTCTTTTCAATTTTCACTTGAACGTTGTTCGCGGCGATCGTACCTGCGTAGCGAGGCTTGCTGGCGGTCGCGGGGTCCCAAAGTATTTCCACATCGTGTGAGTGATCGCGGAGACGTGTCAGGAGTTGCACGGAACTGGTGAGGTCCGGGCATTTCCCATCCCAATTGCAAACGGGCAATCGCAATTTGGCGGCCAATTGAGTTGCCTCCTCCCGTTCCACACGACCAGAGCGGACGCGTTGCACCGGTTTTCCATCGACGGTGTCTCGACGAATCAATCTTCCCTGTCCAGGTCGCTGCAGTTTTCTGGATGCGTCCCGAATACGAATTCCAAAGTCGAGTCGGCCTTCGGGGCAAGCGCGAAGGACAATCAGGGGTCGAAGCAATTCCGGCACGGTGGGACCGGCCATTGCCTCCGGTAATTTAACGCTCAAAAACGATTGCAACTGTTGAGCGTGTTCGAACAGTTTATCGACATGCTCTTTGCGTACAGGCTCGAGCTTGAGAAGCCGCATGATCGATTCCGCCATTGATTGCGGGCAAAGGCAGACACCGATCTTGTTCATTCCCTCGGAGAATATCGCGATCCCATCGGGGTCCATCAATACATTGCCGTTCGGCCAATCGACTTGTTGCTCCAACGCAAATCCATAGTGATTCGCAGGCCCTCTGCTGACGACCATCAATACCGCGTCCACCGAGACAATTTCTGCAGGTTCGTAGCAGACCAGAACGTTGTCGGCACCGATCAATTCATGGAGTATCAGGACGGATTTCCACTGCACCCCTTCATCGTCACTAATGATGTGGGAGCGTATTCGTTTGTCGACCGGACTGAGTGGCAGGGTGTCATCGTACAACTGCTCAATCGAGAGACGCTGACCGCGTTTCCAAGCGGTTCCACGCTTGTTCATCGATTGAATGACGCAGTCCAGATCGAATCCATCGCTAAAGTCCATATTCCAAGCAATCCTGCGCAGCTCGATCGGGTTGCTGGAATTGGGCAAACCTTGATTGATGTCCATGTCCTTGAGGGACTTGCATAGCGCAGCCAATTCACGAAGACTGTCGCTGCTCGAGTCGTACAGATAATCCTGCGGCTCAAACGGAACCGTGGACCATTGGTGAGCTAGGATGCGTTTCGAGAGTTCCGACGCCGGTTCGTAGAGTTCGTATTGAATCTTTTTCAGCAACTGAATCCGATGTTCGCAAAGATAATCCCCGGAACGTTGCCGACAATTGCAAGACGATTCCATCGCCCCTGGCGAAACATAGAGTCGATAGATCTTGTTGCGGTCTTTGAATTCCGCGGTGACGATCCCTTTTTCGTACACTTCAAGAATCTTCAGGCTTTGTCCTGGCGACAAGGACATGAATCGCATTCCGGGATCCTGGAACCCGAGCATCTCGTTGCAGGCTTGCGACCACTTTCGAAGGGTGTTTCGGGCAGCCGAATTCACCGCGACAACGGGCGGAGGCGAAGGCTCTTCGGCTCCGAACGATACGCCAGCATGCCGGGCCAAGGTAGCAGCCAGTTCCATCATTTCTTTTTTTCGTCTAGCCAATGCTTTTCGAAAATTCGCTAGGTCTCTCTTGCTGCGCGCCATCTGAATCCTCCGGACATCCTAGGATGTTGTTGTTGAACGGCGAAAAGGTTGGCCTATCTTAGCCGCTCAGATTGTAATGCTAAAAGGTCCGTTGCTATACTCTGTTCGAAAAAAAGATAGGACGAAGCGATTGAATGCAAACGGGCGGACCATGCAATACGTGATTGAGACGCGAGACTTGTGCAGAGCGTTTGATGGTCGGCTCGCCGTCAAGAATTTAGACCTGAAAGTCGAAGCGGGAACCTTCTACGGATTCCTGGGCCCCAATGGCGCGGGGAAATCAACCACGATCAAGATGCTGACCGGGTTGCTTGCTCCCACGAGCGGTTCGATCCGCATACTGGGCCAAAATATGCTCGATCACAAGGAGGCTCTGCAAGCCAAGCGATTCATCGGCGCGATCCCCGAGAATCTCGCTCTGTTTGATAACCTGACCGGCCTGGAGTACCTGACATTTGTTGGGCGCATTCACGGCATGGAACGAGGCGAAATACGGCGTCGCAGCGAGGAGCTTCTAAAACTTCTGACGTTGGAAGCCGACAGCGACAAACTCACGTTGGAGTATTCGCATGGCATGCGCAAAAAACTATCGCTCGCTGCGGCGTTGATCGCCAATCCATCGCTGTTGTTTCTGGACGAGCCTTTCGAGGGTGTGGATGCCGTCGCATCTTTGACGATTCGAGATCTGCTCAACCAATTCATCGCACGCGGCGGGACGGTTTTTCTGACATCCCATGTTTTGGAGGTGGTGCAAAAGCTTTGTTCGCATGTTGGGATCATCGTCGAAGGTCAACTGGTTCAGCAATCTTCGATGCAAGAGATTCTTTCTGCGGGATCACTCGAGCAATCGTTCTTGGCAGCCGCTGGCAAGGAAGCGATGTCGGTCGCTACTCTGGACTGGTTGGCATCGTCGCCGAAGGATCCGTCATGAACTCCCCTGCCCTGCCCCGCGCAGACGGATCTCGTTCATGGATACGGGAGCTCGCTGATCCTCTGCAGACCCTTTTCTATCTCCGGTATTGCATGCGTCGCAACGCATGGCGCAAGGAGAAGTTTCTCGGTCGAATCATCACCGTCCTCTTTTGGTTGGCGGTGACGATCGGCGTGGTTTTTGTTTCGGCGTTGGGTCTTTTGTTGGGGTATTTTGTTCACTTCAAAGGGGAGTCGGATGGTCCCCTTTACTTCTGGAACATCGTGGTTGCTGTGTTTCTCGCAGCGTGGTTGATTCAACTCTCCACCGATTTATTTCGCAACGATGTGTTGACGCTCGACCGAATCATGCACTTGCCGATTTCACCGAGGTACGCGTTCGTGCTCAATTACCTGAGCTCATTGATTAATTTCCCATTGATCTACCTGGCGGGGTTCACTTCCGGAGCCATCCTCGGCACGTCGCTGGTATTCGGTCCGATCGCCTTATTGCTTGGCATTTCTCTCGTCGCCTACATGTTCATGGTCACTGCATTGACATCACAGTTTCAAGGGGCGTTGTCTGCATGGATGGCGACCCCTCGTCGCAGGCAGACCGTCATGATCGTTCTGTCGCTGTTCTTTATGCTGTTCTTTCCGGCAGTGTCACTGGTGCTTCATCGAATGGATGATGTTCCATCCGCACCCCCTCCTCCTGCCGTTCCATCCACCGACCAACCGGAGACTCCGGACGGGACCGTTTCACATGAGACGCCATCGCTCGACAACGACGCGGCAAAGAGTCAGGTATCGGGTGGAACAAAGTTGGATCTGCTTTCCAGCTACTTGCGATGGATCCAGGTATGCGTCCCTCCGTTCTGGTTGGCTGCATGCGGGAGTTCATTGAGTGAATCGAGTTGGAACGCTTGGTGGATTACTCCTTGCATGATCGGCTTGGGCTGGCTGTCCATGCAGCGCGGTTACCAGACGACCTTGCGTTACTATCAAGATGGATTCGGGACGGTCGTCAGTTCGCGCAAGAGCACCGTTGGCGGCAATGCAAAGTCAGTCGCCAGCAGACTTCCGTGGATCGAGCGTTCGATCCCTGGGGCCGATGCGATTACTTCTTCGATTGTCATGCAGACATGGCTGTCGATGTGGCGCTCGCCGGAATTCAAATTCATGCTTCTCGTACCGTTATTTCAGCCGATCGTGTTGGGGTTCTTGGTGCAATATTGGAAGCTTGGCGAGTCGGAAATCACCAGGACATTGATTCTGCTCGGGTTTGCCGGCTTGCAATTGTTCACGGCTTCGGGGCAACTGGGCAATCAGTTTGGCTTGGATCGGGGTGGCTTTCGAACTTGGGTGTTATCCCCGATACCACGCAGAGCGATTCTGCACGGACGTAACATTGCGTTTGGATTGCCAGTTTGGATCCTTGCTGTGACGTTAACGTTAGCAATAGGCGTCTGGTGGGGGCTCGCTTGGGACAAACTCGTCTTCGTTGCGTTAGCGCTAACAACGTTCGTCCCGATGTATCTTCTGATTTCCGATCTGATGTCGATCCTCAGCCCTTTTGGAATCCCTCCCGGCACGATTCAGCCCAAGGAGTTTTCTTGGAAGCAGATCGTGGTGAGTCTGGCCATCTCGACGTTGCACCCTACCCTGCTCTGCTTGGCCGCCCTTCCCTTTGCCGTGGAATTGCTTTTAGAGCGACTTTTCCCGGGCACTGCCGACTGGCCGATCGCTGCAGCATTGGCGTTGCCGTGGCTTGGTCTATCGATCGTCCTCTACCGACTTCTTTTGCCCTGGGTAGCTCGCTGCTTTGAGCACTTTGAACTGTACATCCTGAAGATCGTGACGGCTCCGATCGATTAGGGGCTGGAAAACGGGGCGATGGGAAAGCGGGGAAAATGCGAGGATTGGGTCAAGTTGCCATACTCAAGAGCCTTGCGGTTTGCCAAAATAGTTCATTCCGCTTTGCCTCTGGAATCGATACACTCGCTACACAGCCCCAAAACGACCCTTCATTGAATTTACTATGTCAACCGAAGCTCCATCGGCCACTGAGAAGCCTGTTCAGTTTGTTCATCGCATCACCGTTCGTTTGGTAGGAGACTCTGGCGACGGGATGCAGTTGCTCGGCCAGCAGCTGACCAACACCTCGGCCCTCTTGGGGAACGATGTTGCCACGTTTCCCGACTTCCCCGCTGAGATTCGCGCTCCGCGAGGAACGCGCGCGGGGGTCTCCGGTTTTCAAGTGCAGTTTGCATCGCACGAAGTGCACACACCAGGCGATACGCTCGATGCGCTGGTCGCTATGAACCCGGCTGCGTTAGTGACCAACCTCGCCGACCTGATCAAAGGGGGCCTGTTGATCGTTAATGACGACAGCTTCGAAGACAAGGACCTCAAGCTCGCCAAGCTAAACACCAATCCGCTCGAAGATCCTTCGATGGAGAATTATCGATTGATCAAGGTGCCGATGACACGCTTGACCAAAGATGCGGTCGCCGAGTTTGGTCTGAGCACGAAAGAAGCAGATCGCTGCAAAAACTTTTTCGCGATGGGGCTCGTTTATTGGCTTTACGGACGCACGATGGATGCGACCCTTCGCTTTATCCATGGCAAGTTCGGTGCAGGCAAGACCGACATCGCCAACGCAAATGAGAAAGCACTTCGCGCAGGTTGGGCCTACGGGGAAACCATCGAAGCGATCGGTCAATCGTACAATGTCGCTGCAGCCAAGCTACCGCCGGGCAAGTATCGCAACATCATGGGTAATCAAGCTCTGGCCTGGGGCTTGCTTGCTGCGGCTCAGCGTTCTGGCAAGGAACTCTTCTATGCTTCCTATCCCATCACGCCAGCCAGCGACATTCTGCACGAGTTGGCTCGCTACAAAAACTTCGGTGCATGCACGTTCCAAGCAGAGGATGAGATCGCTGCTATCTGCTCTGCGATCGGAGCAGCCTACGGCGGCCAGATGGGTGTGACGACATCCAGCGGCCCAGGGATCGCTCTCAAAATGGAAGCGATGGGTTTGGCCGTGATGCTCGAGCTGCCGCTTCTGATTATCGACGTCCAACGCGGCGGTCCGAGCACAGGACTTCCAACCAAGACCGAGCAAGCGGACTTGTTGCAAGTCATGTTCGGTCGCAATGGCGAGGCGCCCGTCCCGGTTCTGGCTGCTCGAAGCCCAGGCGATTGCTTTGAAATCATCCAAGACGCGTGGATGCTCGCGACCCGTTTGATGTTGCCGGTTGTGGTCCTGTCCGATGGTTACATCGCCAATGGTGCCGAGCCGTGGCTCATCCCGGATATCAGTCAATTGCCCCCTCTGAAGGTCGAGCATCCTGCGGAAAACAACAACCCCGATGGTCCCTTCAAACCCTATTTGCGCAACGAGTTGCTGGCCCGACCATGGGCGATTCCAGGAACCCCCGGCTTGATGCACCGCGTGGGTGGTATTGAGAAAGAGGATGGCACGGGCAACATCAGCTACGATCCCGAGAACCATCAGAAGATGGTCAACATCCGCGCACAAAAAGTTGCGAATGCAGCCAAGCTCTTGCCGCCCCAACAAGTCTCTGGCCCGCAGAGTGGCGAACTCCTCGTGTTGTCTTGGGGCGGTACCTACGGAGCATGCTTGACCGCAGTCGAGCAAGCACAAAAAGCGGGTCGCAGTGTCGCTCATGCCCACATCCGATACCTGAATCCATTCCCGAGCAACCTTGGGGAAATCCTCGCGCGCTACGAAAAGGTACTGATCCCGGAACTCAACATGGGGCAACTACGCATGCTGATCCGAAGCCGCTATTTGGTGGACGCGATCGGCTACAACAAGGTCAAAGGGAAGCCATTCACGGTAACGGAGTTGGTCGCAAGGATTCTCGAACTGTCCACCAGCACGTCCCGTTAAGACTCCCGTCACAACTCACCCATCAACACTCTTTTTCGATAACACCATGAGCACTGCACTCCCACTCCTGAAACCGGACGATTTTGCAAGCGACCAAGATATCCGTTGGTGTCCTGGATGCGGCGACTATTCGATTCTCGCCCAGATGAAGAAGGTCCTCCCCGAGATCGGCATCCCGCCTGAAAAGACGGTGTTCATTTCCGGCATCGGATGCAGCAGCCGCTTTCCCTATTACATCAACTCTTACGGCGTTCACTCGATTCATGGCCGGGCACCTGCCGTTGCGACGGGACTGAAGCTGTCTCGACCCGACCTGAGTGTTTGGGTCATCACCGGCGATGGGGATGCCCTCAGTATCGGCGGCAACCACTTCATCCATCTGCTTCGTCGAAACGTTGACCTCAACATTGTGCTCTTCAACAACCGGATCTACGGTTTGACCAAAGGGCAGTACTCGCCCACGAGCGTCGAAGGCCAGATCACCAAGAGTACGCCGATGGGAGTCGTCGATCACCCGCTCAACCCGATCAGTGTGGCGGTCGGTGCCGAGACAACATTCATTGCGCGTTCGGTCGACAGCAACATCAAGCACTTGGCAGCGGTTCTCAAACGAGCCGCGGCGCATAGCGGCACCAGCTTTGTCGAGGTATATCAGAACTGCAACGTGTTCAACGATGGTGCGTTCAGCTACGCACAGGACAAAGCCACCCGCGATGACGCGACGATCGAACTCGAGCATGGCAAACCGATGATCTTCGGCAAGAATCGAGACAAGGGAATTCGCCTCAACGGGTTCTCCATGGAAGTGGTCGACCTAGCCGATGGCAAAGTCCGTGAGGATGACCTGCTGTTCCATGACGAGAAAGCCGATTCCGCGCTCGTGTATCTCTTGTCTCGCATGCGTCATCCGCAGTTCCCTGAGCCGATCGGGGTATTCCGAGATGTAGCATCGACTACATTTGAGGAAGCGGTCCGCGGTCAGATCGACGAAGCGGTCGCGCAGCGCGGCCGCGGCGATCTACAGAAACTCTTCCACAGCGGCGACACCTGGACGGTAGGCGTGTAGACGTCCTCGTCGCCCTGTTCCCCGTAGCTACCGTCGCTAATAGCGGTTCGGCGCAAGCCGTCCGGTTTGAAGCGAGGAAACCATGGCGATGTTCAGCTCGCTTCAACCCGGATGCTTGTCCGCCGCGGGCGGATCTTCGACGCATCTCGGACGGGCCTGCTACGTTTTTCTTTTTCGACGCCAAAACCATACGACCTAGCGGTTAGTCTCATCGCGATCGGGTACGGGGTTGCAGTCCTCGGTTTGTTTTCTTATTACACGCGGGTCATCAGGGCAGCGCACAGAGAGAATCCAGTGTAAAACAGCAGTCCTCTGTTGTTTCCACGCTGAGTTAGTCTTTTTGTTGACAATCCGGTCTTGTCGCAAGGTCCCGAATCAGGGACTCGTTCGCACGGCGCAATAGATCGGGGACATTTTCCGGTTGGTCACGCTGGACGGGAGCAGTTGGGGACAACTGCTCTACACTCGGAGCAGTTGAGGACAACTGCTCTACACTGGCCCTTTCACGAAAAATTTTCTGTTTCTTTATGAGGAGAAACCACTCCGACCCTTGGAGCGGAGGATATGCGTCAACCAAAATCATGATTCTTTGATTATTCCTCCAACCACATGAGCGGCCACATGAGACTTCGTTTCCTAGCTATTCTTCTTTTGCTCGATTGGGCTGTCCCCTGCATCGCACATCCTCCTGGTTCGGCGCAGCATGCGCCCCCAGGTGAGGGCGAACATCAGCATGCAACCGGATTTGTTTTCCACGATCAGAACGGGAACCGTAAACGAGATGAAGGTGAACCCGGTCTTGCCGGGATGCGAGTCTCCAACGGCCGCGAGATCGTCTTAACCGATGCCAATGGACGATATGAAATCGATGTCGATAACGACACCATTGTTTTCGTGATCAAGCCGCGAGGTTGGATGACGCCGCTGAACGCTGAAAAGCTGCCGCAGTTCTACTACATCCATAAACCGGCCGGATCCCCCAAGCAGCAGTTCCCCGGAGTCTCCCCGACCGGTCCCCTCCCCTCCTCGATCGATTTCCCGCTAACTCCCCAACAGGAACCGGATCAATTTCGCGCACTTCTGTTCGGCGATACGCAACCGCGGGATAAGAGAGAAGTCGAGTACATGGCCCATGACATCATTGAACAGGTCGTCGCCGAGAAGGCGCACGGGGCTTCGTTAGGAGTCACGCTCGGCGATATCGTGTTCGACGACCTGAGCGTCTTCAAGCCGCACAATCAAGCGATCGCGCTGGTGGGCATCCCATGGTACAACGTCATCGGTAATCACGACATGAACTTTGACTCGCCGGACGATAAGCACTCAGACGAAACCTTCGAGAGCATCTACGGTCCCAACTACTACTCGTTCGATCATGGGCCTGTTCACTTCATGGTCTTGGACGATGTCACGTGGATAGGTGCTACCGAAAAGGAAAAGGCACACTAC
>CAYXFO010000109.1:0-11595 GCA_964464255.1 uncultured Pirellula sp. | reverse complement strand
GCGAGAACGGCGGGATGTTTGATCCTGCGCTCTACCGACAACGCGTAAAAACGCTCAACGATCGGCAGCTCTCCCAATCGACGGACGCCATACATTCGCTCTACCTCCTCAACGATGATCGTCGGAGCAACG
This sequence comes from uncultured Pirellula sp., assembly GCA_964464255.1. Classification (GTDB taxonomy): domain Bacteria; phylum Planctomycetota; class Planctomycetia; order Pirellulales; family Pirellulaceae; genus JBKCUI01. The sequence continues at coordinate 11,463 of CAYXFO010000109.1, read as the reverse complement.
AACACCCCCAACCCCTCCTTGCCAGCGATCTTCAGCATCGCAGCGTCCTCGAACTCGCAGCGAATGTCAGGATCGATTTCGTTCTGATCAAACCATAAATCGAGCGATCGTCGCAGTACCGTATCCGATGTCGGCAATAAAAATGGAGCGCGATGAAGATTCTTCGGGAACGTGTCGCTCGCTCGCAATAGAGCCGCCAGTTTCGGAGCCGCCAATACACTGATCGACGACTCGCCAAGCAAGTGCGAATACGCCTTGACGCTGTACCGCGGGTCCATCGGAGTATCCGATAACACCACATCGAGCCGATGAATACTCAATTCGCTGATCAAGTCTTCCAGCGCCCCTTCGTGACAGACCAAACGCATCGGTGTCTCAAGCTTCAATGCGGGTTCGAGCAGCCGATAGGCGACCATCTTGGGCATCACATCCTTTACCCCCACACGAAACAGCATCGGAGTACCGAGCGGATTCCCTCGCAATGCGTTGAGCATCTCCTCTCCGGTCGAAAATATATCCGATGCATACTGCAGCACCGATTCGCCGGTCTCAGTCAACGCTAAGCCCCGTCCCGATTTTCGCAGAAGCTGCCGACCGAGGAATTTCTCTAACTCCTTGATCTGAATACTGAGAGTCGCGGGCGTTACATGCAATTTTGCCGCAGCCCGAGTCATCGACCCCTCGCGCGCTGTGACCCAAAAATACATCAAATGATGGTAATTCAACGACTCCATAGTCATTCGCTCCTTCGAACCGACGCGCCCTCAACCGTTTGATTTTATTTAACGATTGTTGTACCAGAATCAGGCGACCTCCGGGACGGAATCGCCGTATTATTCCTGTGTGGACTGACTTGTTTGACTCGCAACATGGAGAATTCAATCGTGCTGGTTTCTATTCACGCAAAGGGTGAAATTCTGCCTCAAGGTCTTCGCGGCTGGATCGAAGATCGGATTATGTCGGCTGTATCGAGATTAGCGGATCGCGGACGACAGGTCGATGTGTACCTGACCGACGAGAACGGGCCCTTGCGTGCAGGTTGGGATAAGTCCTGCCGCGTGGTAGTCAGCATCGCTCGCGAACCCCAACTGGTGGTCGCGGATCGCGATTCGAACATCGCACGTATGATCGACCGAGTCGCGGATCGAGTCGATCGATGCATCAACAAACGATGCGCCAAACAACGTCGCCACCGCGGTGCCCCCGCCCGCGAGATTATCGAAGGGGAGGTCTAACGAGAGTTTTGCTACCGTTTGAGCGCCATCTCGCTTGTTTCCGAGATTGGCGATGGCCCTGGCATTGTCGCCGCATTGTCTGGGCAGAGCCTGGCACATTCCGAACTGTGCCAGGCTCGATTGGCCGGGGGAACTCGATTGGCCAGGGGGAAATAGAGTTCGCTCAGACGCATGCGAAACGATATCGCAACCGATGCGATACCGTTTCAATCGAACCACTTGGCTGGCCGACCCAACAAAGCCAAAGCGCTTTGAGCTGCAAGGCAGCCCGAACGCAAGGCTCCCTCCATCGTCGCTGGCCAACCGGTATCGATCCAGTCTCCGCTGAGAAAGATTCCTTCACGAGCCAACACTGTGCTGGATAACCTGCTTGCCGCGTGCCCAGGTGCTACCGAAAACACGGACTGAGGATCTGTCACTACCTTTCCTCGCAGCATGTTCGCTTTCCTTGCCTCAGGGAACAGTTCTTTTAAATCCTTTTGCACGGCTTGAAGTACAGCTTCGTGATCACCGCGAGGCAGGGACCGCGACCCGCTGATCACAACTTGGTAGTAGGTCTCACCGTTTGCACCTGGTGAGGTCGTTGCCTCGGGACCGGGAAAGACCCATTGGCAGAGCCGATCAATCAAGATCGCATGCGGTTGGTTCAACCACGGCCGATCCCACCATGTATGAACGCCGGTGATGGGGGACGCTTCCAGACGCTCGATGTGACTAATGGATTCGATGGATTCCTCTGCGAGTTCTGCTCCATGAAGCAAGGAGGCGACGCAGTGCCATGGAGTTGCAATGACGACAGCGTCGAATTCCCGACTCTCATCTCCTTCGATGCGCCAATTACCCGTACGGGTACGAGTTAAGCGATGCACTGGCGTTCCACATCGAATGTCGACGTTCATAGACGCAAGCGGAGATCGAGGAGCATCGTCCACTAATTTCGAGAGGGGTCGAGTTGGTACGAGCAAATGGAACGCATCGCGAGTCGCGGCGAACCCGTCGACCAACACTTTCTTCACTGGACCCATGGCAACTCGATCGACCTGTTCACCCAGTGCGCTGACCAGAATGGTTGCCCAGAACCGATCGATGGTCCGTTGGTTCTGGTAATGTGATTTCAACCACTGCGTCGCAGGCATTTGCTCAAAGCTAGGAGTGGTTTTCGCAATGATCAAACGCGATAACCCTGTGGCAACTCGCATCCGATCCATCCACGACAAATCCGGCCACCCCAAGATCAATCCACTCAAATGCAGCGGAGCTGGAAGAGGCCAGGCACGAACGGCTAGAGACTTGCCATGCTTCGAAACAAAGTGCAACGTATCTAACGTTCGCCATGAGTCCTCGGAGCCCGTCCACGTGATCCATCGCTTCAATTCCGTGCAGCATTGCATGCCGACATGCTGGCAGTAGTCGATGGGTTGATGGGTTGCTGGATCGAGAAAGGAGCCTGCGCGACCACCCAGCCGAGATTTGGCCTCGAACAAGACCGTTTCGCAACCATGCCTCCCCAAATGAAACGCCGCGTTCATTCCCGCAAGCCCACCGCCGACGACCGCAACTCGCGGTTGCCGTTCGATCCGCTTCGGTGCAGCCAGTTGTTCAATCCATTGCGTGTCTCGATCCGTTTTCGCAGCGACTCGCACTAGGATCGGAGTAAAGCAGTGATTGGCTGCGAGTTTCAGTTTGCGCGATTTGCCGAGCCGAACACGTTCCCGCAAAATCTTCATCGGTTCCTTTTCAATCCGCCCCAAGATGCATCGATAGGTATGCCACATCAACGAGAACATCCGAAAGCTATCCGAATCCAGCATCCGATGCAGTTGCCAGCCTCGCGCGAACAGTCCGCGTGCTCGCTCGATCTGCATGGCGATGAGTTTGGAGACCGCATCGGGAGACATGCGATTGGTGGATACTCCCGTGCTAAGTGACTCCCCTTCGGTCAGCGAGTCGGTCCATTGCGACCGAGAGATACCAAATCGATCCAGATCCTCTAGGGGCAAATAGACTCGCCCGCGTGCAGCATCTTCTTTGACATCCCGAAGGATGTTAGTCAATTGAAAGGCGACACCGCAATCGACCGCACTTTGCCAAAGAGGCTGTCCGGGCTCAATCGGATTACCATCGGTCCAAATAGCGGTGCAACAGATTCCTATGGAGGATGCAACACGAAATGCATAGTCACGCAAATCCTGCCACGAATCGATCTTGGTACCGCGAGCATCCATATCCATTCCGTGTGCCAGGGACTCGAGCATCGCGATCGGTACTTTATAGCGTTGGACCGTGTCTGCCAACGCCGGACCAATCAACTGCAACTCCTCGGGCAATTCGAGGGATGATGATAGCGATGACATCGCTGAGGGGTTGGTGAGGTTCTTTCCATCGGGACCTTGCAATCGTTGCAACCAATCGAGCCATGACGCGTGCTGCCACGGCATCGTTTTGCGTGATGCATTCAGACGATCATCTGCCGTTCGCAGTTTCGTAGCCGTCTCGCCTTCGCTGGCTTTGTTAATGGCATCATCGGTAGCACGATCTGTGGCATCATCTGTGGCATCGTCCGCGATGCGTGCGAAAGCGTACAGTGCATGCATCGCGCGGCGGCGATCGAATTTTAGAAATTGAAAGGAGCGGAAGAAACTGGAGCCGCTCGACCGGGAGATCCGTTCGGCACATGCGTACGAATGTTCCAAATCCATCATGCGTCCAATCGAGGTTGATCGCATGCAGGAATTGCGGTCGACCGCGGGAACAGGATGGCTCGAACCATGAGTTGCAGTTTCTGCCTCTTGGAAACGGTGACGCTGCGGGACCAAACATCTCCACCTTGCGAGTCGATGTTACGTAGGATCAACAATCCTCCGCGAGCGAACATCTGAACGCTCCTGGCGAACCAAAGGGGGCCGTGCTGCACGAGTGGAAGCCCATCGCACAGGTAGCGTCGCGCAACGTTGGTCCAGTCCATCACACCGCGGCATGCCGCAGCGCCGGGCGAATCAAGTGACAGGCTCTCCGTTTCGATTCCCAGGCTTTGCAAGCGTTCCAGCGGCCAATAAACTCGGCCTCTCTGCGCGTCCAGTCGGATGTCTTGGCAAAAGTTAGCCAATTGCAGGCCGGTACAAATAGAATCGCTCCATGCGATCGCCTGAGTCGATGAGAGTCTTGCGAGTTGTGTTACCAACCTCCCGACTGGATTGGCGGATCGTTCGCAGTACTTGACGAGTTCGCTATCGGAGTTGTAGCTGGTCTGCGATTGATCTTGCAGAAACGCTGAGAGCAGATCGGTGAACGGGTCGGGCTTCAGGCGATACTGTGCTATGGTTTGACGAAGTGCAATAAACACGGGATGGGTTGCTTGACCAGCAAAGCAAGCATCCAGTTGGCCTCGCCACCATTCCAGCAACTCTTTTGCTTTCGTCGAATCATCCATTTCGTCCGCCAAGTCATCCGACCATCGGCAGTAAGCATAGATGCTGGCCAAGTGGGGACGCACACTGGTCGGGACGAGTCGGGTCGCGACAGAGAAATTTTCGTAATGTGCCTGGGCTAATTCGCGGCAATAGGCAAAGGCCTCGTCGATCGCGAGCGGGGGGATGATTTTTCCCGGCCCGAATCGCTCGAGATCGGCTCGCACCCGACCGACGCCGGATCGAGCAGCTTGGCGATGTGAATTTCGAGTCGTGGCTTGCTCCTCAGATTTCTGCAGGGGCTGCGATTCCTGCTGAGGCAGGGGGGCACCCTGGCCCGACGCGGAGGCTTGCGACGCAGATTGCTGGTTGCCGGGATCGGTGGAACTCAGTTGAAGTTGAGCGTTTGGATGGGTGGATGCCGGGCTGGACAAGGATGGGATCTCTTCGCGAATGGTTTCCATACCGCTATGATTATCAGCAGATCTTTCTTTTTCTCAACGGAACTTAGAGCCGAATGAAAATAATCCTTGCCGCACCGCGTGGTTTTTGCGCTGGAGTCAACATGGCCGTCCAGAGCCTGGAATTGGCACTCAAACATTTCGGCCCTCCCATCTATGTTTACCACGAGATTGTCCACAACCAGCATGTGGTCCGTACTTTTCAAAGCCAAGGTGCTGTTTTCGTGAACGAATTGGCGGAAATCCCCGAGGGTTCAACGGTTCTGTTCTCCGCCCACGGAGTCGCTCCGGAGATTCGGCGTTTCGCCCAAGAGCGGAAATTGCACGCCATCGATGCGACCTGTCCGCTTGTGACCAAGGTGCATCTGGAAGCGATCAAATTTGCGAAAGACCACTACACGATTGTTCTGATCGGGCATGCGGGTCACGATGAAGTGATCGGCACGATGGGGGAGGCGCCCGAAGCTATTGTTTTGGTCGAAGATACCGATGAAGTAGACGCACTCGAATTCGAACCGGGCACCAAACTCGCCTACCTGACGCAAACGACCCTGAGCGTCGACGATGCGAACCGCGTGATCGGCCGCCTGAAGCAACGTTTTCCATGGATTGTCGGTCCACCCAAAGAAGATATCTGCTACGCAACTCAAAATCGCCAAGAGGCGGTTCGTTTGCTTTGCGAGCAAGCGGACAAAGTGATTGTCTTGGGTTCGCAGAACAGCAGCAATTCTCAACGCCTACGAGAATTGGCGGAGGAGAAAGGGCACGTTGCTTTTTTGGTGGATGGGCCGCAGGATCTAGATGTGAGTCGCTTCAATGCCGACGATGTGGTGTTGATCACGGCAGGAGCGAGCGCGCCGGAAGAAGTCGTAGCCAGCACGATCCAGTGGCTGCAGGATCGGTTCGGCGCGACGGTCGAAGAAAAGGAAGTACGCAAAGAGGAAGTTTATTTCCCTCTTCCCAAGGCTCTTCGCAACTTGGTCGCAGGCAATTCGAATTAGCTGCGTCATTCCATCAAGAGTCCGAGGATGATCAGACCTAATGCTCCAGCGAGGGCAAGCCCGGAGAAGGTGGTTCCGAGGATCGCAAATACCTTGCTCCGATTTCGCGACATGATGCCGACAACACCGAGCACAAGAGCAATGATCAAAAATGCCATACTACCAAGCATCGCCAAACCCAAAACGATCGCTTCAATGGAATTTTCCTTGACACCTTCCGGTTTGGCAGATCCCAAGATGGCTGCTAGTACAATGCTGAAAAAGATGCTCAGGCATCCCAAGATGCTTACTACGAATGAAGCGATGCCAAAACCGGACTGTGGATTGCCCATTGATTGATCTCGAATATGGATGGATGCGAATTCAAAACGCAACAGAAATCATGTTGTGTAGGCGGCACCTGGGAGGCAAAAGAGTTATAGGAACCGATGACCAACGCGAGGTCCGTTTTCCGGTTGAGTCAAGATCTCTGGTCCTCGTTCGGTCATCAGAACCGTATGTTCGAATTGGGCTGAGAGTCTGCCATCCCGAGTGCGTACTGTCCAATTGTCTTTGGTGTCGAGTTTCGTAAAGCGAGTTCCCGCGTTGATCATCGGTTCAACCGTAAAACACATGCCAGGAAGCAGCCGCTCCTGACGGCTCTTGCGGTCAGGGAAGTGGGGGATGTTGGGATATTGATGAAATCGTCGTCCCAGACCGTGCCCGACATACTCTCGCACCACAGAAAACCCCCACTTGGTTGCTTCTTCGACAACGTTGTCTCCGATCACACTTACCGGGCACCCCGGTTCCAATGCTGCGATCGCGCGATGCATGGCGTCGAACGAGCATTGGCAAACTGCCCGTCCCTCTTCGCAAACGGTTCCGACGAGAAATGTTTCGGATTGATCGCCGTGCCAGCCGTCCACGATACTGGTGATATCGACGTTGATGATATCGCCTTCCTTTAAGGCATAATCGCCGGGAATTCCATGACAGATGACGTCATTGACGCTGGTGCAGCAACTGCGCGAGTAACCGAGATAACCTAGCGTTGCCGGTGTATGGCGATGCTGGACGGTGTAATCGTGAACCAGTCGATCGATCTCGCCCGTGGTGATTCCGGGCTGAATGAGCGGGCGCAAATAGTCCATCAATCGCGCGTTGAAACGACCTGCGGCGCGCATTCCGTCGCGTTGGACTTCCGTCAGTTGCAGCTTTCTCAGGTTCTGCAGCATCGATGCCTCAAATTTCCAATCGATCCTTTGCCAAACATGCTAACCTTTAACCAGAATCTTAACCAACGTTGAGCCGAATGAAAAGTTCGCGGAATCTATACTTGGCCCCAAAGAACAAAGCGTGCATGCCTGAGCGAGAATGGCAGGATTTCATCGAGGACCGTTTGACGCAACCTCTCCAAATCATCTACCGCGACGAGCATTACGTTGCGGTATACAAGCCTGCGGGTCTGATGGTCCATCGTGGCCCAAGATCGTCGGCGAACGAACCGTTTTTGCTTCAAGCGTTGCGGGATCAACTCGGCTCGTATGTGTACCCGATCCATCGCCTGGATCGCCCGACAGCTGGGCTGGTTATCTTTGGCTTGCATCGCGAAGCGGCATCCGAATTGGGTCGGCTATTCGAATCTAGGCAAGTCACGAAGCATTACCAAGCACTCGTCCGAGGGTTTGTGACCGGGAGCTTTACGGTCGATATGCCCCTCGACGATCAAGTGGATAACTGGTTGTCCACCGGGATAGAGGACGCAACCGGCCAGCCCGCCATTGAACACAAGCCCAGAATTCTGGAAGCGATTACGGAGTTTCGAACTCTGGAACGATTGGAAATCGATTGGCCGACATCCGAGTTTCCGACGTCTAGATTCACCCTTCTGGAAATCCAGCCACACACGGGACGCTGGCACCAAATTCGACGGCATCTAAACCACATCGCTCACCCCGTGATCGGGGACCATCGCCACGGGGATCACCGCTGGAATCAAAGGTTTTTTGAGCGAACGGGGATCTACCGGATGCTCCTGACCTCGATGCGACTCGACTTCAGGCATCCTCTTACCATGGAAAATATGTCGCTATGGGTGCCGCGAGGCGGGGATTTCGAGGCGGCCTTAACCCACCTCAGGAACGCTGGGGAATCGGTGAAAGTCCACTAACCTCCCATTTTTACCGGAACATCCTTCGGAAATCGGAACGCAACCCGTCGACTGTCATCTAAAGGTTGGTTCGCCAAACAACAGTCCCAGACTGTCGCAAAAACGATCAAGTCCGGAAATAGCTAAATAGCTGAGACATTGCCTACGACGATGCGATGCCCAAGGTAATCACAACCCGAAACGTAAGTGAGGGATAGACTTGCGTCGCTCGCGACGTATTTCCTCATGCGTCCCTCGCTCACGCGTCGGGTTGTGATAATCCCATGCAAAACATTGACTGCGAGCAACGGTGACCGCCAAAAAACGCAACTTCTCCAGTAATTTCGCTCCCCATTCGTTTCCTTTCACGCGGACAAACGGAATAATCGGAGTCAGCTCGATCGCGGAAGCGTAAACAGCCGGGGTTTTTTATGTTGCCTACGCCAGACCGTTACTAACCTGGAAATGATGCGACGCAAATTGCAACTGGAATCACTGGAATCGCGTTGCCTGATGGCATCGTTGCCGTTTGGTGCTGCGCCAGAAGATACCGGCGAGTTCATGCTCGGTCGAGTTGCGGTGACCCCGGTCTTCATCGAGAGCTCGGGCATTCTCGACCAGAACACCGAGGATTGGACTCCTGCACACAAGACGCAGGTCCTGGAAAAGATCGAGTCGGGCCTCGACTGGTGGCGTCAGCTTTTGGCCAAGACCACCAACCGTCACACGCTCGAGTTCGTGATTGATCGAACATTTGCTAACCAACCGTTCGTGTCTCTCTACGAACCCATCAATCGTCCTTCCAACGATTACCAACTCTTTGTGAACGAGTTTCTGGTCAATCGCGGATTCAATCAGAGCTCGCAGTTGGAGGCAAACATGCGTGCCTTCAATCAAGCTCAACGCTTGAGTTTGCAGACGGACTGGTCCTTTACCATTTTCGTCGTCAACTCCATGAATGATGGCGAGGGTACCTTTGCCGCGGGCGGAAGCTTCAGTCGTGCCTTTTCTTTCGCGGGTGGATTATTCCAAGTCGTGCCATCCACTCGTCCTACATCGACCTTCACCCACGAGACCGGGCACATGTTCTGGGCGAGGGACGAATACATCGGTGGCGGTACCTATTATCAACGGCGTGGTTATTACAACGCACAAAACACCAACGCCATCGACCTGAATCCGGCGTCACCTTTTCAGCAAGCGGACAGCATCATGTCCGAAGGTGCCTCGCTCGATCGCGCGTTTAGTCAACTGGTAAGCCCCGCGTCGACGCTGGCACAGATCGGATGGCTCGACTCGGACGGTGATGGCATCTTCGATATCCTGGACGTCCCTTTGAGTCTCGAAGGTTCTGGTCGATTGGATCCTCAGAGGAACGAATTCGTGTTTCGAGGGGATGCTAGAGTACAAACCCTTCCCAATCGAAACAGCTCAGGCTCTCAGAACGATATCACTCTGAACAAAATCCAACGCATCGAGTATCGGATCAACGACGGGACTTGGGTCACCCTAGTGACACCGAACACCTACACCATCGATTTGGATTTGAGGATCCCGGTCCCTGCAGGAACGACTGGCAAGATTGAATTGCGAGCCATCGACGGTCGCTCCGGCATCACCAGCAACGTATTCTCCGGTTCCCTGACACCCGCAGCAAGTACCACCCAGACCAATGGTGTCTTTGGGTTTGCATGGAATGACCAAGACAGCGACGGCGTGTGGGATGCGATCGAAAGTGGTGTCAGCAACGCGACCGTGAAATTGGAAATGACCAATGGCGATCCTGTTCGAACGCAAACAATCGTTCGGCCCAGCGATTATCCGGAAGGCCAGATCACCGGAAATGCCCGTGGAATCACTCTGTCCACCATCGGCATGGATGCGGACGGCAAAATCGCATCCTTCACCGATACGGACGCGGTATTGGACACTCGAGTATTGCGCCCGTTTTCTTGGCGGCTACAGAATTATCGGGAGTCCTTCCAGGGAACCGATACGCAAATGAAAGCAACGTTCACCAATCCAACTCGCTATGCATTCGTGCATGTGATTGGTGCAGAGAACGGGGCGATTGCGAGACTCGATGCGTTTGACTCCACAGGCAACATCATTGCTCGCTCTGAATCGGGTTCGCTCGGGTTGGGGCAGTCCCAGGGACTCGAAGTCCTCGCTGACAGCCAATCAATTGCCTATGTCGTTGCGTACGGTCATCGGAATACCACGATCAAAATCGATCAGATTCGATTTGGACTACCGTCCGAAGTCAGGACGCAACTCGATGGTAGCTTTGTATTCCCGGGAGTCTCGCCATCAAACCTGAATGTGCGCATCGCGCCTCCGAATACATCGTTCAGCAATAGCATCCCAAGCAACGGACTCTCTTCAGTCACAATCCCACCGAGTGGTACGGTACGAGCCGACTTCGGATTGAAATTGGTTGTGTCTCCCTGGCAGAATCAAACGCGGCGTCAAGATGTCAACAACGATGGTCAAGTCGATTTGTTTGACGTCTTGGTGATTATCAATGAAATCAATCGCAATGGGATACGCGAGTTGAAGCAGACCGATACCACCCCACCCCCGTTTATTGATGTCGATGGTGATCGCATCGTAGCTCCCACCGATGTTTTGATCGTCATCAATCTTGTGAACGCACAAAGCTCTGGAGGACAAGGGGAAGGGGAAGTCGGTTTGCCGATGGATTGGTTGGGTTCGGGTTCTGAATCGTTTGGTTGGGATGCAAGCGGTTCCGACGACGAATTCATCCAAAACAAACGCCGCCGGATTTCTTAGATTCGTTTGGCAAACCTCGGCATCTCATGAACTGGCACCCGCCAGCCCGATTTTCGTTCGTAGTCCCCCCTATTGTGGACGGATGCGAGGCGATTCCTGTTCCATACCGAAACCGCTGATCAACACCACGCAACCCCGCGCAAAAGCAGGTTCCCTATCGACGGTTGAGTCTGGGGATGAAATACAATTTTTTTTCCTTTGGTATGGTCGAAATCCCAAATCCGATGTGGTACTATCGAACCAGCTTGACCGGGATTTGGTCCGCAACGCAGGTCGCCATTTGGATGGCAGAAGTGTCACCCACGAGGACGAAGTCCCGACCAACCCAAAAATTTTCTATGAACAACCCACTGCACCGAAGTTCGGTGTTTCCAGTACTTTGTAGAGCCGCTGTCCCCAGCTGCTCAATCAATGTAGAGCCGCTGTCCCCAGCTG
>CAYXFO010000108.1:0-11607 GCA_964464255.1 uncultured Pirellula sp. | reverse complement strand
GAATCCTGGCCCGAGACTCCCACCCCCGCATGGCGCACCGAAATCGACGGCAGCGGCTGGTCTCAACCCATCGTCGTCGGAGATAAAATCTTCGTTACCACCGCAGTCGGCTCCAAGTCGGTCAAACCCAAGGGGATGACCGGCGGTGTCATGGATCCGAGCACCATGGGGCGAGCTCCCAAGCCCAAGGATGCCGTCGAGTGGCGACTGGTATGTATGCAGTTGTCCAACGGCGATGTTCTCTGGCAGTCGAAAGTGGCCGAGGCTGTTCCGGCCTTTGGCAAGCATGCATCGAATACGTTCGCAACCGAAACCCCCGCGGCTTCAGAAGATACCGTCTACGCTTATTTTGGTGCGGCAGGCGTTCTGACCGCCTTCGACTTCCAAGGCAAACCCAAATGGACCAAATCGTTTGAGCCGCAAAAGATCACCAACGACTTTGGCACCGGATCGTCGGTGCTGCTAGCCGATGATCGATTGCTGATCCAAATGTACAACGAAGATTCAGCAACTCTATTCTGCCTAAATGCAGCCGATGGTCAGGAGCTATGGCGCGCAGCGCGCGACAAAGGATCTGCATGGAGCACGCCCATCCTGTGGAAGAACATCGATCGGACGGAAGTCGTGACCGCCGGTTCGGGTTCCGTCATCGCATACGATCTAGCGGATGGCTCCGAGCGATGGCGAGTCGGCGGACTCGATACATCGTTCTCTTGTTCTTTGGTTGCCGACCCTCGCGGTGTTTATTACGGAACCTCGAGCCCGGGTAGCAAAGGACCTATCGGTGCCGTCGGCGCTGGGCATCTAGGAGACCTAACACCTGCCAAAGGCCAGAACAAAAGTGAAGGAGTATTATGGTCGGGGTCCAAGAGTGGCGCCGGAATGCCTTCGCCCGTTATAGTCGGCGAATACATTTACTTCTTCGGCAACACGATCACTTGTTACGAGACACAAACGGGTAAAGAGATCTATCGAAAGCGGACTCCGGGGGGCAAGCTGATAGCGGGCTGTCCCGTGGCGGTTGGCGATCGAATCTATGCAGTCAACGAATCGGGGGATACATTCCTGTTTGCCGCCGGGCCGGAGTATAACTTGCTCGCGGAGATAAAAACGGGGAATAAGAACGAAGTCTATTGGGCCACCCCTGCCATCGCTGGCGATTCGCTCCTGATCCGCTCCTCGGATGCAGTGTACTGCTACCGCTGATTGGAATAACAACCCGTTCTGCTCCAGAGGCATGCTCACCGATAAGGTTTAGCTTTGTCGCAATCCCAACCCGAAACGTAAGTGAGGGATAGACGTGCGTCGCTTGCGACGTGTTCCCTTATGCATCCCTCGCTCACGCGTCGGGTTATGATAAACCCCGGCAAAACATCGACTACTAGCAATCACGACCAACAAAAACGCAACTTCGAGGAGCGTGAGCAAAGGATGCGATACGATCTTGGGAACTCGCTCCCAAACTCCTGTGCCGAATAATGTCCTACTTGCTAAACCTGATCTATATCCTGCTCCTCATCGTTGCTAGCCCATGGATCGTTTGGCGACGCGTCACTCAGGGGCGTTACAAAGAAGGATGGCGCGAAAAACTCTTTGGCAATCTCCCTCGCCTATCCGCTTCCACGACCACGTCAACGAAAGACCCAACCAAACGGCGCGTTTGGTTTCATGCCGTCAGTGTCGGCGAGTTGCAAGTCATCCGCCCAGTCATTGAACTCGCACAGAGCGAATGGCCCCATCTGCAAATCGTAGTAACTACCTCCACCGACAGCGGCTATGAATTGGCTAAGAAACTTTACTCGCAGCATCACGTCGCGTTTGCCCCCTTAGACTTCACGTGGGCCATCCAAAGGGCACTCGATCGCATCGAGCCCGATCTCCTAGTGATGGCCGAGTTGGAACTGTGGCCCAATTGGCTTTCTATCACAGCTCGGCAAGGGATCCCGATCGCCATCATCAATGCTCGACTCAGCGCTCGCTCGCTCTCGGGATACCTTCGAATCGCACCATTCATCACCTCTGTGCTATCGCAAGTGAACTGGATCGGGACCCAAAGCTCGACCTATCGCAATCGATTCCTTCAATTGAGTTATCCCAGGGAACGGATCGATGTCACCGGCAATATCAAGTTCGATGGCGCCACTCCTGATCGCGAACATCCCGAGGTCGCGATGCGGCGTGCGCTGCTGTCGCTCGATACTCCATCGCAAGAAGGTGAGCGGATCGTTTGGCTTTGCGGCAGCACCCAGTCGCCCGAGGAGTCCTTGTGCCTCCAGGCCATGTCGGAGATGCTACCTCGGTTCCCCGGTTTGCGAATGATCCTGGTGCCGCGTCATGCGGAACGATTCGACGAGGTCGCGAAACTGGTCGAGGCAAGCGGTCTGCCTTGGCTGCGAAGAAGTCAACTGACCGATGCACCCACAGGCACACAGTGGCGAGTGCTGCTCGCCGACTCGGTCGGCGAACTTCGATGGTGGTGGGGGCTGGCCGATATCGGTTTCGTCGGAGGAAGTTTCGGGTCGCGCGGCGGACAAAACATGATCGAACCGTGCGCCTATGGGGTGGCCACGTCCTTTGGCCCCAACACTCGCAATTTCACCGATGTCGTTCAACTTCTCCTCGAATCCGACGGCGCAGTGCAATTCCAGGATCCTGCACAGATCGTGCCCTGGGTCACCGCCATGATCGAGAACCCCTCCGAACGGCAGGCCCTGCAGGAAAGGGCGAAGGAATTGGTCCAAAAGCAACGCGGGGCGGTCCAACGGACTTGGTCGCAACTGAAGACTCTCATCGCTTCCAACGACTAATCCACGGTCTGCCTAATTCTGCTAGAATAAGTTCCTCTGAAGCGGCGGATCGCCATATCTTGAGACCTGCTTCATCCTTTTTGACTCGCAGAAAGAGCCAGACAATATGAGTACGGGCGAAGGGGCCAACACCTCCTTTGAAACCATGCGCGGACGGGATTATCCCACGCTTCGCCAATTCACCCTATTTCTCGAAAATCGGGTCGGTCAGTTGCTCGAAGTGGTCCGCCGTTTCGAAGTAGCCGGTATCCGTATCGCCGCGTTTTCGATCAGCGATGCAGCCGAATGCGCGTTCGTCCGATTCATCGTCAGCCATGCTGAACGAGGACGTGAGATTTTGGAACGAGCAGGTTTATCGATCATCGAAAGCGATCTCATCGGTGTCGAACTCCCCGAAGGAGGCCAGCCGATGCAGCAAATCTGTACCGCACTGCTTCAAGGGGAAATCAACATCGTTCAAGCCTATCCCCTCCTGGTCCATCCTCACGGACAACCTGGCATCGCCATCATGGTCGACAACACCGAAGCCGGCCTCGATATCCTCGCACGCAAAGGATTTCGACTGATCAACGAAGCCGACTTACTCGACTAGTCTTACACGACAGAAGTCTCCTATGGCTAAGGTCCTCTCCCCACTTCCTTCAGCTCTTTTCCTCGCGGCCTTTCTCCTGAGCTATTCAGCGATCGCTCAGGATGCTGCGCCCATCGAGCAGGTTTCGATCGACGGCGTTCCGTTCTCGATCCCGGCAGGTACGACTCTTGAACAAGTAGCTGCGCCGAAGTTGTGCACTTGGCCGATCGTGGCGACTTGGGATCCGAAAGGGAATCTCGTTGTGGCAGAGTCGGTGTGGACCCGTGAACCGGTGCACAAACAGCTCGAAACTCGCCCCCACCGCATTATCCGATTGACCGATACCGATCAGGACGGCCGATTTGATCACAGACAGGTGGTCGCCGAGTCCCTCAGTTTTCCTGAAGGGGTGCTCTGCTTAGGGAACGATATTCTGGTCGCCGCACCGCCGGAGATATGGAAACTGACCGATGCCGATGGAGATGGCGTATGCGAATCGCGCGAGGTGTGGTTCGATGGCAAGACCCTAACGAACTGCGCGAACGATCTGCATGGACCATGGCTGGGTCCGGACGGTTGGATCTATTGGTCCAAGAGCGCCTTTGCGGAACAGACGCATGAAGTCCTGAACCGAGGTAAATTCACGAGCACTGCTTCGCATCTGTATCGTCGCCATCCCAAGGGTGGTCCGATCGAACCGGTCATGACCGGGGGTATGGATAACTTGGTCGATGTCGCTTGGCATCCGAGTGGCGAACGATTTTTTTGCGCGACATTCCTTCATCATCCTGCCGATGGGATCCGCGATGGGATCGGTCACGCGATGTACGGTTCGGTCTTTGGAAAACCTCATCAAGTCCTAGACGGCCATCCCAAAACCGGACCGCTGATGGAGCCACTTGTCGAAATGGGACCGGCAGCACCAGCAGGCCTTTTGTACCTAAACAATCTTCGCGAGAGTATCGCCTCGCGCATACCAACGCCTGTAGGCAAAAACCTTTCAGGGTATCTAGCCGCCGCGCAGTTCAATCTGCACAAGATTTCGCTCCACCCCCTCTACACCAGCAGCGACTCATCCGAATACACATCCGCTTCGATCGATCTGGTCTCCTCGCCGCGCATCGATTTCCATCCGGTCGATGTGCTGCTCGACCGCGATGGTTCGTTGATCATTGTCGACACCGGAGGTTGGTACGATCTGTGCTGCCCAAGTTCCGGGACCGATCAACGTGTCGCACTCGGGGGTATCTATCGCTTGCGCGGCGCAACGACCGACCCACTCTCACCGACCGATCATCCGATCGACGCAGTGGCTCAGATCCTCATCCGGGACCCAGAAAACAAAGAGGCATGGCGTCAGATCGATGCGTCACTTGAATCCGAGTCGGTCGACGTGCGATTGGCAGCGCTCCACTTGATCTCGCTGTATCGCCACGAAGGTTCCCGCAAAGCAGTGAGCATGTGCCAATACCACTACGGATACGGGGACCACCAGGACCTTCGAACTGTCCGGCTCGCCGCCGAATGCATCGGGCGATTGGGATTGAAAGTGGCGAGCGACGGCGACAGCGGCGATTATTTCGATCAACTGCAATGGTTGACACACCATCGATCCGATCGCTCGATCCAGCATGCGGTCATCCTGGCCTTGATGGAAGGTGGAGAAATCGAACCGGTTCGAAAACGATTGCTACACCATCCTTCCGAAGCCGCAGCGTGTGCGATTGCCTTGGATCAACGCAAGGTGCTCGGCAACGAAGATGCACCAACGATTTTTCGCTTGGCTTCGAGCGATGATTCAAACGCTTCCAGGGTCGCTCTTGAGATTCTACAACGTCATCCGGAATGGTCCGATGTCGGAGCAGCTTGGCTGGAAGAGCAATTTCTTCGCGGAACCGATCCCCAACTCCAAGCGATCGCACCCATCCTGGTGCAATGGAGCAGCCAGACTTCGGTGCAGCTACTTGTTCAGAAGTGGCTCGGCAAGGTATCGACTTGGAGCGACGCCCAGCGAGCGTGTTTGATACAGGTCTTGGCAGGAAGCGTGGATCGACCGATGCCCGCATCGTGGGCAGAGCCTTTAGCAGGCTGGATTGATACGGTCGACAGCGATCATCCCTTGACGGATATCGTTGCCAAATGGCAACTCGGCGAGAACAGAGCGATCATCGCCACTGCCCTCGCACGTCAGATCGCGCGTCATGAGTCGGCGCAGCCACGAACATGGCTCGTATGGTCGCGCGGAATGCCGGTGGGGGCCAACCTAACTATCCGTCAGGAGAAACTCTTGGTCACCGAGTGCCTCGATGGTCCATCCGAGAATCGCGCCCTTGCGCTGGCTACACTGCAACGAATCCAGTTAACTGATCGGGTTGCAGCAAGCGAATTGATCCGCAGGTTGGATCGATTGGGGCCGTTGGAGTTGCCGCAGGCGATCGATGGAATCCTTCGGATGAATGAGCCGGAAGTCGATCGGGAACTGCTCGCGAAATTGGAGTCGACCGATGGTGCCAAATCGCTGAATATCGACCGAACGATTTCTCTGCTGCGCAGTCGCGAACCAGAGGCCATCGAATCATGGCGGGAAATGCTGACGCGTCTGCAGCAACCCCCTGCCGATATCGCGACCGCTGTCGATCGCTGGATGACGGAACTCCCTGCGGGAGATCCCAAGCAAGGCTACCACGTATTTCGATCGGACAAGGGGGCATGCAGTGCCTGCCATCGGATCGGCTATGTCGGTGGCAACGTCGGTCCAGTCCTCAGTCAAATTGGTCGAACCCGTTCGCGGCGAGATCTGATCGAAGCCATCGCCTTTCCCAGCGCGCGATTGGAACAAAGCTATCGCAGCACCAAGATTCAAACTCGCGAGGGTGAAATCCTGAACGGCTTGATCGTTGCCCAGACCCCTCAATCGATCACGTTGCAGATCGCCGCAGACCGACGCATCACTGTCCAGCGCGAGGAGATCGAAGCGAGTGAACCGAGTTCGATATCGATCATGCCCGCAGGGCTCGATCAGCAGTTGACCCGCCAGGAATTGGCGGACTTGATCGCTTTTTTGGAGAATGCCAAATGACCTCTTCCGACGAAATGCCCCTTCGCAAAATCGATCACGTCCGATTCTTTGTCGGCAACGCGCGGCAATCGGCCTATTTTTATCGCAACGCATATGGGTTCGATGTCGTCGCATACGCCGGGCTCGAAACCAAGGTCAAGCATGAGGCGGGCTATGTTGTTCGCCAGGGCGGTATCACTTTCGTTCTGGTCTCGCCGCTTCGGGCTAACCATCCTGATGCCTCGCGACTGATCCTGCATGGAGATGGGGTATCCGACATCGCTCTACAGGTCGACGATGTTCGCCGTGCTTATCATCTTGCCGTCGAACGAGGAGCAGTCGGAGTCGTTGGCCCCACAGAGCTCAAGGATGAGTTCGGCGTTTATGAATACGCGACCATTCGCGCCTACGGCGACACCACCCACACCTTCGTCAATCGCGATCAATATCATGGCGCCTTCGCACCGGGATTCGATCCGATCGATCCATCGCGATACAGCCCAGCAACCTATCATCCGACCGGTTTATTGGCGATCGATCATATCGTGGGTAACGTCGAGCTTGGAAAGATGAACGAATGGGTCGAGTTCTATCGTCGAGTCCTCGGTTTCGAGCAACTGGTCTCCTTCGATGATCGCGATATATCGACCGAGTATTCGGCTCTGATGAGCAAAGTGGTCCAAGGGGGCCGAGGCCGGATCAAGTTTCCGATCAATGAGCCAGCTCATGGCAAGCGTCGCAGCCAGATCGAAGAATACATCGATTTCTACGGCGGCGCGGGGGTCCAGCATATCGCGATGGCGACCAACGACATCATCAAAACGGTATCCGCACTTCGGGCTAACGACGTCTCCTTTTTGCGCGTCCCCCGAACCTACTATGACGACCTGAAGGATCGCGTAGGTGATATCAAGGAGGATATGCATGAACTAGCCGATCTCGGAATCTTGGTCGACCGAGACGACGAAGGGTACATGCTTCAGATATTCACCAAGCCGGTCCAGGATCGACCGACTCTGTTCTTTGAGATCATTCAGCGCGAAGGAGCGAAGAGTTTCGGTAAAGGGAATTTCAAAGCCTTGTTCGAAGCTATCGAGCGCGAACAGTCCCTTCGAGGAACTCTCTAAGGGGCTGCCGTCATGCTAACCATCCGCAGCATCCGAGACTTCTATGCGTTCGAGCAGCACGTTGCTACATGTCGCGCGCAGCGCGGTTTGCCGATGGTCGATGCGTGGTATCAAATCCCCGTCTTCTATTTTTCGAATCCAGCGTCAGTGATCGGAAACGGAGATCCCGTTTGGGCCCCGCGAGGATCTCAGGAACTCGACTTTGAATTGGAGATCGCTGCGATCATCGGCAAGGAGGCGAGCAATCTGCCTGAAGATGATTCGGCCATGGATTGCGTCGAAGGCTTTACCATCTACAACGATTTCTCAGCTCGCGATTTGCAACGCAAAGAGATGTCGGTCGGGCTCGGGCCGAGCAAGGGGAAGGACTTCGCCAATTCCTTCGGACCGCGTGTCGCGCCGTGGGAGGAACTCAAGGACCGATATCGCGATGGAAAACTCGATCTGGAGATGACGGCCAAAATCAACGGTCGTGTTGTTTCCTCCGGGAATGCGAAGAGCATGTACTGGACATGGCCGCAGCTCCTGGCGCATGCGAGCCGCGACACCAAGCTTCTCCCGGGTGATGTGATCGGTTCGGGGACCGTGGGTACCGGTTGCATTCTCGAGCTGACGCCCGATGTGGTGGGGGGTTGGTTGCAGCCCGGCGATTCGGTTCAGCTGCTTGTCGAGCGCATCGGCACTCTCGAGAATCCGATCATCGCCAATCCGAATACATGATGCAAGAAACTTTCCAATCGTAAGCCTGGAGCAGATGCGATGCCTTATTACGTTCAACTCGGCAGCTTGCCTCCCAAACGGCACACGCGCCATGAAACCACACCTGGCTATCGCAACGAAGGAATTTTCTATGAGGAAGTGATCACGACTCAGGGGTTCAGTCGCGCCTACAGCATCGTGTATCACCTGCGTCCACCTACCCGAGTCAAACACATTGAACCGATCGGGATGCGGCCGCTGCAGGCTGCACCCCAAGATGTGCTGCGCCATGTCCATTTAAAGACAGGCAAAATCGAAGCCGCAGGAGATCCGATCACAGGACGAGTGCCGTTGCTGTTCAATGCCGATGTGACCATGAGTCGCTGTCGACCGGCCCAGCCGCAGCAGGAACTTTATCGCAACGCACGCTCGGATGAGTTGCTGTTTGTGCACTCCGGTCAGGGCAAGCTGGTGACGCATTTCGGGGAGTTGCCATTTCGGCCGATGGACTACATCGTGATTCCCAAGTGCACGACCTACATCATCGAGTCGGACGCGGAGAGTGCGCAACTCGATTTACTCGTGGTGGAATCGCATGGCGATCTGGGTTTCCCTCCGCGTTATCTCAATCCCGATGGCCAGTTTCGGCTTGGAGCACCATTTTGCGAACGGGATTTGCATGCCCCGAGCACGCTGCGAACGATTGATCGAAATGAAGATACCTCGGTCGTTATCAAGGATGGAGATCGCTGGATGCGATATGTAATGGCCAATCATCCGTTCGATGCCGTGGGATGGGATGGGATGGTATATCCCTTTACGTTCAACGCCGATGACTTCGAACCGATCACGGGGACGATTCATCAACCGCCACCGATCCATCAAACCTTTCAGGCATCTGGGTTCGTGGTCTGTACTTTTGCACCTCGGATGCTCGATACCCATCCGATGGCGATCAAGGTTCCGTATGCGCACAGCAATGTCGAATCGGACGAGGTGTTGTACTATGTGCGAGGTCAATTCGGGAGTCGCCGCGGCGTGGAACTCGGTTCGATCACGCTCCATCCACACGGTATCCCGCACGGTCCGCATCCCGGTACGATTCTCGCGAGCATGCCCATGCAGCGGACGGACGAACTGGCGGTGATGGTCGACACATTCCGACCGCTTCACATAGCGAATGCAGCCCTATCGCTCGACGACCCGAATTACCCATTTTCGTGGCTGGACTAGCGACCAGCTGAAGAAGTTCTACTTGTCCGACGGTTGTTCAAAGATGCCCAGGAACAGAATCAATCCGTTGCGGGTATCGCGGATCATAAACAGGAACGGATGATCGGCTCGGAACTCCGGGGTGAACTTGCGTTGTATCGGTGCAGCGCTCGTTGCCATCACGACGGCTGTAGCGGCCGCTGCTTCGGTTCCTTTTTCATTAACATCGACCACTGCTTGATGGATCACATGCGTGATGCAGAGAGCATCCTCGGGACGAGTGGTCATTCCGCTGAAATCAGCCCCTCCCGAGGTGCAGTTAAAGGGCACTTTCATCCCTAGACGCTTAAGTGTTTCCACCAGTTCGAGTTTGGTCTCCATACGGAATCGTGGCAAGGTCACCAAAACCTCCCGATCGCTGAGTTTTCGATGCCACTTGTCGAGCGATTCGGACGATGTCTTCGACAAAAGAGACGAGAGTCCGGTCCGAGTTCGGGGGAGCAAGATGCTCATAGCGATCCCTTCGCCGTTGTAAGGAATCTCAACGATTTCAAAGCCATCGTCCTCAGGGTATCCGATTTTGGGATCGGCATCGAAGTCAATCATCTTGGGTGTATCGAAAGGAGCACCATCGCCCTGGAAGGCTCCGTATCGAACTCCCGAATCGTAGGCCTGAAACATCAACGGAGTGGATTTCGTTTGCCCTGAGGCGAGAAAGAAATCGCCGGGCTGAGTATTCGCTTCCAAGAAGGGAGAACGCCACGTACCGAGGAAATAGATGGCGTTTGCCAGCACCATGCGAGTGTCGGAGTTGATCGTTCCTGGACTCAGGAGATCTCGGATCTTGTCTTTGGTTTCGGTAGCGATCCACTGATTGATTCGCTTCCGCTCTTGTTCGGATTGCTTGATGAAGTCGGAGGAGCTCGCTCCGTTGGTTCCATAAAATTTTCTGGTGACTTCAAGAAACTCGGGCTTCAGAGGCATCGACTGCTCGACCCAAATCGCATTAGCAACGCGCAATTCATACGGTTCGGCTTGGATGGTCAATTGCTTGACACGTTTAGCGATTTCTTCGGCATTGCGCGCCGCTTTTTGAGCCCCTTGGAAATCCTGTTTCTGATTGAGCGATTCGACCTTCTTGTTTGCTTGTTTGAGATCTTCTTTGGCTTTCGCGAGCGTCTTACGGAGATTCGCCAATTCGGGCGCGTCGGGCTTGGGGGTACCATTTACGATCTCGCGAAGCTGCTCGCGTGGGGTTGCCAGATTCCATGGCCTTGTTGCGTTTTCCTGTCTCCATGCATCGAAGAATTGGAGTGATTGGCCCATTTGGAGAGCGGTCTCTCCGCGCGCTCCCTCCATCGTCATCATCAACGCTGACATGATTGAAAACGGAGAATAGAAAAGGTTTACGTCTTGGTTGTCCTTATCGAGTTCCCTCAGCATCGTTAGCGCAAAATCGTTGTTGGCCGTGGAGAATTGCGAGGGTTCCTCGGTGGCTCTTGGAGGAGCTGCGACGACGCTCATGCTGGACAGGACCCAGCAGAACAAGCTGCGCAGGATAATGCGATCATTCATGGTTTGACTTTGAAAAAACATGAGGTGTTTGGCGAGGCGATATGATTAGACGAAAAATAGAGATCGAAAGCAAGAATGAGTGATCAACGCTGGCAAGCAGAAATCATTGGGGCTGACCATATTGCTAAATACCGTGAAAAAACTCAGAGTTTTCGCGAAGAGTACCTTTTAACTCTGTTTTTAGCCTAGATAAAATTGGCTCGAAATTACTTAATTCATTCCCGAATACCACAAACAGGTTCGTCATGTCGTCGTACAAGAGCGGTGTTTCCAGAAGGATGCATCCGATCCGAAAATTCGCATCATCCATTCGCAATTCGAGAAGACGTCTGCTCCTGGAAACTCTCGAAATCCGTAACCTGATGGCCAGCGATTTGGACCGGTGCGGTCGCCTCGACACTTTCCAGCCAGTTTCCGAGTTAGTGGCTGAGGGAGAGGCTGATGTTCGCGCCGCTTTGAGCTATGAGTTTTATGCGGTCAATGCGGATGGGACACTGGGTCGGAACTTGGACCCCAATCCCACCGACTCTGTTTTCGAAGCGGTGATCGGTCGAGGTG
>CAYXFO010000107.1:0-11629 GCA_964464255.1 uncultured Pirellula sp. | reverse complement strand
GTCCCATAACGCATCCAAATCAGAGGTCGAAATCTCGCGTACGATGACGGTCATATCTTGGACATTCCATTGCTAGATGCGGATGGCTCGCGTTCTTTAGGGGGCTCGCTTGCGAAGCTTTCGTTGCAGGGATCGCCGGTGAATACCCAATCGCCGCGCGGCTTCGGAGATGTTGTTGTTGCAGTCTGCGAGGACTCGATGGATGTGCTCCCATTCTGCCTGAGCCAGTGTAGGTACAGGTATTTGATCGTCGGTTTCGGGCATATCGATTTCGCTACCGCCACGTTTGAAGGCAGACAAGATATCGTCGACGTCTGCAGGCTTTGGAAGGAAGTTGACCGCCCCCAATTTCACTGCATCGATCGCGGTTGCGATGCTTCCGAAGCCCGAGAGAATCAGGATTTGAACATCGGGCCGAAGCTGCTTGAGGTCCGCGATCAGACTCACTCCAGGTCGGCCGGGCATTCGGAGATCGACGACTGCCAACTCGGTTGGATCCTTACGGAAAACCTCAACGGCTTCATCACAGGTGCCTGCGACAGCAACACGAAAGCCTCGTTCCTGAAATGCTTCCGCAAGCCGATCTCGCAGGATAACGCTGTCATCGACCAGGAGGATGCTGGATTCCTGCCCGAGATCATCGTGCTCTTCATAAGAGTCTGCAGGAATGGACTGATGCGTGGTGAAATCGGATGTCATGGGATGATTGCGAGTTTGAACCGTGGGTTGCGAGCGCCGACACACCTTAGTTTAACTCGAAGAACCGCCAGTCGGAAACGATTCAGGGAGGTGATGTGCGTGATACAGACTGCTCAAACCGACTTTTTCGACGTCGATCCGTGTGAGGTCATTCCCTCTAATCCAGTCAAGATACAAATCGATCGTCCCTGGCAAGTCGATGACCAGTTCGTTTTCAGAGCCGGAAACCAGTTTGGCTCCTGCGGGTAGATCCTCGGGTCCCAAAGCTCGGCGGGTGGAGGCTCGCATCCGGTGAATTTGGCGAATGGCATCGATACGCCCCCGATGCACTACCTGTCCTCCCCGCAAAATCGCCACTTCATCGCACAGTTCTTCGATTTCGCTGAGGATATGCGAGCAGAAGGCAAACGTGCAGCCATCCTGCCTGGCTTCTCGCACCAAGCTGAGAACTTCGTTGCGAACCGATGGGTCCAAGTTCGCGGTCGGCTCGTCCAGGATCATCAACGGACTTGGGCATCCCAAAACAGACGCGATCGCCAGCTTTTGCCGCATCCCCGTCGACATGAAGGCGACTCGTCGATTCATGTCCAGATCCAGTCGCTTCGCTATCCGCTTGCTTCGTCCGAAATTCCCTCGGGGATGAATCGATGTGAAGAATCGCAAGCAGTCCTCGCCTCGCATCAGCCGAAACAACTTGGATTCAGCTGGCAGATAGCCTGTGCGCTGGCGAACCTCCAAGGATTGCTCTTTACAATCCAAGCCGCAGACATGGGCTCCTCCGCTCGTCGGCTTCAAGAACCCGAGCACGCATCGGATCAGCGTGGTCTTGCCCGCTCCATTGGGACCGAGCAAACCAAAGATCGAGCCTTCGGGTATATCGAGGCTGCACTCGTGCAGAGCGGCGAATTCGCCGTACCGCTTCGTTAACCCAACAACTTGTAACACATTTGACGACAAGAGCGCCCACACTCGGATGCGTAATGAATCTCTCGAACGGAAGCTCGGATGGTAGACCCGGCCTTCGCTTTTGTCTATTCCCTGAGCAATAGGCCAACCGTGGTTCCCGTTCCCAATATTCCAAGGAATAGGCACAGGAATTGTAGTGCAAGGGGAATGGTCGCGGATGATTCCAAGTTGAGGTCTATCGGCCGCGCTACGGGGCCTCAGAAGATGAAAGACGGGGGTTTAATCATGGTGGCGAAGAGTTGGAAATCATGGATGCTCGGAACGTTGCTCGGAGTGGGCGGATTAACATCGATGAGCCAGACGGCAGTCGCGGATCCTCCGTGGGGGATCTCGAACAACCGAGGCGTGATCGTCAGTCGAAATGGAGTTCATTATGGGAACGGCAGTCGGGTTTTTGTCCCAAGTCCGAACTATAGCTATAGCTACAACTACAGCTATCGGTACGGGCAGAACCCAGCGTGGGGTTACCATCATCCCCATCCTTGCCAACCGATTTACGGTGTTCCGTACCACGGAGTCCCGCAATATGGCAGCTACTACGGGAGCTACTATTCCCGTCCGACTCCCAGTGTAGGGATCGTGATTGGTGGCTGGCCGAGCGGACCATCGTTCGGAGGTGGAGGTTTTCCTGCCGGACCGTCCTTCGGCGGGGGCAGCACATTTCGCATTGGCCGTTAAAGGCTGAAACGATGAGCTATACTGTGACATCGGCTGTTGCCCATCGCTCCCGTCCGACATCCCAGGCTCATCCATGTCATCTCCTGCATCGCAGCACGAACCGCTCCGCTACTACGGCCAGCCGGACCCGTTCGGGCTGAAGCAGTTGGTCGAGGGCTGGCGTTCGCGGGAACTTCTCTACAGCTTTTTTCTTCGCGACCTGCTGATCCGATATCGGCAGGTCTTTATTGGGGTTCTCTGGGTTCTGCTGCAACCGCTCCTGAGCACTCTCATCTTCATGGGGCTGTTCTTTATCTTGGGAGCTGGCAATGCAGGGGCGACGTTTCGATACGCCCCAATCATTTTGATCGGGATGCTGTGCTGGCAGTTGGTCAACAACAGTCTTCGCGATGCGACGGGCTCGTTGGTGAACTATCGCCATGTTGTAACCAAGATCTATTTTCCTCGAATGCTGCTCCCCTTATCGAGTTTGTTGTGTGCGGTTTTCGATCTTTTGGTTGGGTCCGTCCTGATCCTGCCGCTGTGCTGGGGGCTGGGAGTATCGATTTCCTGGAGCACCCTCTGGGTCGCTCCTGTGGCCGCGATGGGATTGATCGTTTTCTGCTTCGGTTGCATCCTTTGGCTTTCGAGCTTGAACGCTCAGTATCGCGATGTCGGCTACGCGCTGCCATTCGCGCTGCAAATCGGGATGTTCGTCTCGCCGGTCGTCTACGATGCACAGCGTTTGTTGCCCATACTCGGTCACAACTGGATTTGGCTTTATGAAGCGAATCCGGTTGCAGCGAATATCGGATTGGCGAGATGGGCGATACTCGGAGAACCTTTTCCATCGATTGCAGGTTTGATTACTGCCTATGCGATCACGTTGATACTTGCGATCTCGGGATTGGCGTGGTTTCGATACGCAGATCAATGGATGGCCGACCGGATCTAACCGCATGATGCCCAATCCTCACGAGTTAGCGATCCACGTCGATGCTGTATCCAAACGGTTCCAATTGGGATCCTATTCCGAATACAGTCGATTGACCGAGGTGGCGACTCAATCCGCAACCTCATGGCTTCTTCGAAAACTCGGTCGCTCTCGCGCCTCGTCTTCTGTCTCTCATTCTCGTCGCGGCGATGATCGTTTTGAGTCGGATGGCTTTTGGGCGCTTCGCGACGTGAACTTCTCAGTCAAGCAGAGCGAAGTCGTCGGAGTGATTGGACACAACGGGGCCGGCAAAAGCACCTTGCTCAAGATACTCTCGCGCATCGTCACTCCAACGCGAGGACGAGTTGGAGTGCGAGGCAGGGTGGGTAGCCTGTTGGAGGTGGGTACAGGATTTCATCCGGAACTCACCGGTCGCGAAAACATCTTCTTGAACGGCGCGATTCTGGGACTGAAACGATCAGAGATCCGAAGACGTTTCGATGAGATCGTAGCCTTTGCGGAGGTTGAGTCCTTCTTAGATACTCCGGTGAAACGCTATTCGAGCGGCATGACCGTGCGACTTGGCTTTTCGGTAGCAGCCCATCTCGAACCGGATGTGCTGATCATCGACGAGGTCCTGAGCGTGGGGGACCAGGCTTTTCAGCGCAAATGCATGGGAAAGGCAACCGAACTGGGAACTCAAGGTCGCACGGTACTCGTCGTGTCGCATAACTTGGCAGCGATCGCCAACATGTGTTCGCGCGCTGTGCTGCTCGATCAAGGACTCTTGGTCGCCGACGATTTACCCAGCAAGGTCATCGAGCGATACTTGGCTACTATGAGTGCCTTGGATGGAGTCGTTCACTGGGCCGAAGATCAAGCGCCTCGTTCTGCGAATGTGCGTTTGCGAAGCATCTCCATCCATGGAACTGCGTCGGATACGCCGACACCGCAGGTCGATATCGATGCAGAGATCGGCGTGACGGTAGAGTACGAAGTCACAACTCCAGGCACGATCAACACGGTGCAGATCTTGCTCAAGGATGAATCGGGCATCCATGTGCTGACAACCGCCAACGCGCCCTCGATGAACGCTGCGTCCGATCCGTCTTTTGGATCCCCGCTGGAAGGGGGTGTTTATCGAACTCAATGTCGTTTCCCTCCGAATTTCCTGAACGACACCAGGTATTTTGTCTCTGTCAACTTGGGGCCGGAACTGGGCAAGCCTACGATCAGCCTCGATTCGGTCCTCAGTTTTCTTGTGCACGATACGGGTGCGATGCGCAAGGAGTATCTCGGTTCCTGGGCGGGCCCCGTGGTGCGGCCGCGATTGGCTTGGTCAACCCACGGCCCTCTTCCGTCCGATTCGGATCTCAGCGGCAATACTTAGGGCTCGCGAGAATCTTCAATCGCGTGAGCAGCTTGCGACTCCCGCGAGCCCATTGATCGGATATGCTAGAAACACCTAAGATCAATCAAGAAAGGGAACCCTGTGAATTTTGCAGAGCTCACCGCAGCGAAGATCCGGTCGCTGGCCCATGACACACCGATCGTCTTTCCCGTAGCCGCGATTGAGCAGCATGGTCCTCATTTACCGGTCTGGACCGACAGCTTGATACTCGGAACGATCATCGAGCGCACGCAACAAGTTATCGGAGAGCAGGTGATCTTCGCGCCGCTGATGTGGCTGGGTAATTCCCATCATCATCTCGACTTTGGCGGGACACTCTCGGCGGCGCCGAGAACCTATCTCGACATGATCAACGACCTGGTCGACAACGCGATCTCCCAAGGTTTTCGGAGGATCGTCTTCATCAACGGCCATGGAGGCAACGATGTACCGCTCAAGCAAGCCACGTTCGAAGCTCGCCAGCGATATAGCGCTCGGCACGATCTCCTCCTGTTGATGCAAACATACTGGGGGTTTGAAGTCGAACCTTGGGGATCTCGCCCGGACATGGTGCAGCGGGACATGGGACATGCCTGCGAATGGGAGACGTCGATGATCCTCGCAATTCGTCCGGATCTGGTCGGCGAGTATACGAAACTGCAACCGATCGAACCGGGGAACCCATTCCGCCCAGGACATCGCGCCTGGAAAACCGCGGATCGAAGTCATCCCGGTTACATTGGATCGCCTCATGTGGCCAATGAAGCCAAGGGGCAGTTGCTACTGTCTCTCTACATCGCAGCCCTGGTCGATTGGTTGCGCCGCGTTGTGGCCTGGGATGGACACTCCTGGGATGGCTGATCGAGTGGGATGGCTGATCGAGTGCGACGGGAGCATTCCCAGTCGATGGACAGCTTGGTAAAACCATGGGTGTCCGTATCCCGTGTCCTATCAAAAATTTTCCTCTCAAGTCGTAGGAGTTTCTTCGTCGTATGAGCAAAAAAATCAGAGTCGCCATGGTGGGGCTGGGGTTCGGAGCAGAGTTCATACCAATATATCAGCGTCACCCTCACGCAGAGGTCGGCGCAATCTGCCGTCGCAATGAACAGGAGTTGAACGACGTTGGCGATCGATTTGGGATCGCTTCGCGGTACACCGAGTTTGAGAAAGTTCTCGAGGATCCGACGGTCGACTTTGTTCACATCAACTCCCCCATCCCTGATCACGCTTGGATGAGTTTGCGAGCGTTGCGAGCTGGCAAGCATGTGATGTGTACCGTTCCCATGGCTACCACGATCGAAGAGTGCGATGAGATCTGCGAAGCGGTGGCGACCACAGGTCGCAAGTACATGATGGCTGAAACCGTTGTCTACAGCCGCGAGTTTTTGTTCCTCAAAGAAATGTACCAAAAAGGGGAGCTTGGCAAGATCCAATACATGGCGGCATCCCATCCTCAAGACATGGATGGCTGGCCGGAATACTGGGAGCGAATGATTCCCATGCACTATGCGACGCACGTCGTTTCGCCAGTGCTGGGTCTGGTCAACGGCCTCGCCGAGTACGTCTCCTGCTTCGGCTCCGGGACGATTCGAGAGGATCTGGCCAAGAAATCGGGAAATCGCTTTGCGGTCGAATCCTGTCACATCAAAATCAAGGACAGCGATATCGCCGCGCACATCTGGCGATTCCTTTTCGATACGGCTCGCCAGTACCGCGAGAGCTTCGATGTGTACGGCACGAAAAAAAGCTTCGAATGGTCTCTTGTCGAGGGCAAGCCCCATATACTCCACACCGCGAAGAAACCAGAACATGAGATTCCGGAAGAGATCGAGATTCCCGACTACGCCCACCTGTTGCCCGAACCGATTCGCCCATTCACTCGCTCCATCCAAGACGCGGATCATCTCTCGTTTATACAAGGTGGTGGTCACGGCGGCTCGCACCCTCACTTGGTCAACGAGTTTGTCAGCGCCTTGGTTGAGAACCGAGATCCTTGGCCCAACGCAGTCACCTCGGCGAACTGGACCTGTGTCGGCATCTGCGCCCATCAGAGCGCGATGGAAGGGGGCAAAATCGTTCCGCTCCCTGCGTTCACCCTTCGCTGATTTTCGTCCCTATAATTCCTTGCGTGTATCGAATGATTATGAAGCGTTTTGAATTCGGTCTCGGGTTTGTATTTCGTCCGCTCCTGTTTTGTTTTTGTTGGCTCTCGATAGCAGCAAGCTTTTTGGGTGCATCAGCGACCGCCGCCGACTCTCTCAAGATCCTATTCCTCGGAGATCAAGGCCATCATCGACCGGCCGATCTGTATCGAGTTTTGGCGCCCGCCATGAAGAGCTACGGCATCGAGCTGACCTACAGTGAGGATGTTGCCGGTTCGTTGAACGCTGCAAGGCTCAATGCCTTCGATGGCCTGTTGGTCTATGCCAACATCGACGAACTCGGCAAGGCGGAGGAAAAGGCGATGCTGGACTACATCGCTGCAGGACATGGATTTATCCCACTCCATTGTGCCTCGTATTGTTTCCGCAATTCGGATGCCTACGTGCAGTTGGTGGGTGCCCAGTTCAAAGAGCATGGTGGCCAGCGTTTCATCACGCATTTGGTGGAGCCCGATCACCCGATCATGAAGGGTTTCGGTGGTTTTGAAAGCTGGGATGAAACTTACGTTCATCACAAACACAATAGCAAGGACCGAGTTGTCCTCGAGGAACGCCGCCAAGGCCAGCAAGCATCCGGCTCCGTTGCCGAGCCATGGACCTGGGTGCGAACGCATGGTCGAGGCCGCGTGTTCTACACAGCTTGGGGACACAACATGACCACTTGGGGACAGGAGGGATTCCAGAATCTCGTCGCTCGAGGCATCGTCTGGTCATGCGGACGCGATCCATCGCAACTGCCGCAGTTCTCCGACCCGAAGCGATTCGATACTCCGAAGATGACCGCTCTCCGCAGCGATGTGCAACCCTATGAGTTTGTCGAAGTCGGCAAAGAAATCCCCAACTACACACCCGGTGGAAAGTGGGGGACACAAGGAGAGCCGATGACCAAGATGCAACAGCCTCTCCCGCCAGATCAGTCGATGCTGCACTACAGCGTTCCCGAGAATTTTCGCATCTCTCTCTGGGCCAGCGAATCCGATGCTGCGAGCGGCAAATTTGCAGGTGCAGGATTGGCCGGGAAACCGATCGCGATGAATTGGGACGAGCGAGGTCGACTGTGGGTATGTGAAACCGTCGATTACCCGAACGAACTGCAACCTCCAGGAAGTGGCCGAGACCGAATTCGCATTTGCGAAGATACCGATCGCGATGGAGTCGCCGACAAGTTTGTAGTGTTCGCAAGCAAACTGAGCATTCCGACCGCCATCGCCTGCTATCGCGGAGGCGTCTTGGTGCAAGACGGAACCGAAACTGTGTATCTCAAAGATGTCGATGGCGACGATGTCGCAGACCTCCGCCAGGAACTGATCACCGGTTGGGCGATGGGCGACACCCATGGCGGCGTGAGCAACTTCCAGTTCGGTATGGATAACTGGGTGTGGGCGATGCAAGGCTACAACGACTCGCATCCGGTGATCAACGGCCAACGACAACAGGGTTTCCGGCAGGGCTTTTGGCGATTCGCGCTCGAGGCGGCTCCTTCTGCAGAGACCTCGCCGGTTTTTGAAATCCAAAGTGGCAATGTTTCAAAACAGAGAACCACCCGATTCGATCAACATGCCTTGCGTGTCTCCAAGCTCGAATTTATTCGATCGACCAACAACAACACCTGGGGATTCGGGATGAGCGAAGACGGGCTGATCTTTGGATCGACCGCGAACGGCAATCCGAGCATCTTCATGCCGATCGCCAATCGCTATTACGAGCGAGTCGCGGGTTGGTCGCCGGAAGTTCTTAGCAACATTGCCGACAGCTCCAAGTTTAATGCGATCACTGAGAATGTTCGGCAAGTCGATCACCACGGTGGCTATACCGCCGCCGCTGGTCATGCTTTGTATACGGCTCGCAACTATCCCAAGGCTTGGTGGAATCGTTTGGCTTTTGTGTGCGAACCAACCGGTCATTTGGTTGGCGGTTTCGTGCTTTCTCGCGACGGGGCGGGCTATCGATCCACCAGCCCGTTCAATCTCGTGGCCAGCAACGACGAGTGGGCAGCTCCGATCATGGCCGAAGTCGGCCCAGATGGGAACATGTGGATTCTCGATTGGTACAATTTCATCGTTCAACACAATCCCACACCTCATGGCTTCGAGACCGGAAAAGGAAACGCGTACGAAACCAAGCTTCGCGACAAAAAGTATGGCCGTGTCTATCGTATTCTCTACGAAGGAAATGACGGTGGAAATGTTCAGGCTCTTGCCTCCGCCGATGCTGCGGTTCGAGGCGGGCTGACGGATGCTGATGAAGCGCAATGGATCGCGGCGCTTGCTCATCCCAACCTGTTTTGGCGAAGGACAGCGCAGAGATTGCTCCTCGAAAAACCTGAGTTGTCGCCGGCAGGAATCAAAACGCTGTATACCATGGTTCGCGATCGCAGCATGGACGAAGTCGGCATGAACGTCGGCGCGATGCATGCGATCTGGGTTCTAGCTGCCAAAAAGCAGTGGACCGGTGAAATCGTTGCCGACGCGATGCGTCACCCCAGTGCCGGTGTCCGGCGCAACGCAATCGCTGCTGCTAATCCAAGCATCGAGACAGCCGCCTTGATTTCGGAGACTCGCACCATGAGCGACCCAGATCATCAAGTGCGACTGGCGGCAATGCTGTGCCTAGCGGATTGCCCACCTGGGGCTCCGAAACTTGGTGATCTCATGTCGGTTTCCCAATTCGCGCAAGTCGCAGCCTCCGATGGAGCGAGAGAAGACCGCTGGCTGCTGGATGCGTGGACGAGTGCTGCGAGCGCACATGCCGATCGCGTGCTCCCCGGCTTGATGGCGACCGAGTCGGTATCCGACGCAGTGCTACAGCGGATCGCAGTCGTGGCTGAACATGCCGCCCGTAGCCGTATGGGTGCTCCATCTCTCGAATCGCTTGTCGTTGAAAAAGGGAACCCGAAAGTCACGGCCGCTGTCATCGCAGGCTTGGCCAAAGGTTGGAATCGCAATCATCGTATCTCCCTATCAGATGCTGCCAGCGACAAACTTGTGCGAGTTTGGCTCTCAGGCGAACTGCCGTTGGAGAGCAAAGGGCAGGTGATTCAATTGGCAAACGCCTTCGGGATCGAGAAATTGGAAAACGCCGTTGCCGCAATTCGGAATGAACTGCTTCAGCGGTTAGGAAGTGCATCGCTCGACCCAGACTCCCGCATCGCGGCAGCGAAGCAAATGATCATCCTAGAACCGGAAAGGATCGAAGTCGTCGATGCCCTTATGGCCCAGATGACACCGCAAGCGGTTCCAGAGTTGAATCGCGGTTTGATCCAAGCCTTGGGAATGTTCAAGGCCAAGGGGCTAGCAGAAAAACTGATCGCAAGAGCCAAGTCGATGCCGCCCGATTTCCTCAAGGACAGCGTCCGCATGATGCTCAGCCGTCCCGAGTCCACGGTCGAACTGATCGATGCGATCGCGGATGGCAAGTTGACGATCAACGACCTTCAACTCGACCAGCGGCAACTGCTGCGTGAGCATCCTGATCGCAAGATCCGCGAACGAGCCATTTCCATGATGAAATCCAGTGGCGGCATACCTAACGCAGATCGTCAGAAGCTCGTGGAAGCATGGCTCGAGTTGACACAGCAATCGGGGGATGCAACCAACGGCAAAGCGGTCTACCAGAAACATTGTGCGCTATGTCACCGCCACGGGGATTTAGGAAACAACATCGGTCCGAACTTGACCGGCATGGCTGTCCACCCCAAAGCGGAGTTGCTCGTGAATATTCTCGATCCGAACCGAAGCGTCGAAGGAAATTTTCGAACCTACAACATCCAGACATCGGATGGGAGCATCGTTACAGGGATGATGGCTGGCGAGAGCAAGACAGCGATCGAGATCGTCAACGTTCAAGGAAAGCGGGAAGTAGTTCTGCGAGAAGACATAGAACAGATCACTGGATCGCAGAAGTCCTTGATGCCTGAAGGTTTTGAAACGCAGATGACACGAGATGAAATGCGAGACTTGCTCGAGTTTCTTACCAGCAAAGGCAAATACGTCCCTCTATCGATTGCATCTGTCGCATCGGTGGTAACGACGCGCGGCATGTTCTTCGAGCCCGATGGAGAAGTGGAACGCATGGTCTTTCCAGACTGGAACCCCAAGATGTTTCGCGATGTACCGTTCGTCTTGGTGGATCCGCAGGATGATCGGGTTCCCAACGCCATCATGCTCTACGGTCCAAGTGGCAAAGTAGCACCTCGCATGCCCAAGGAGGTCGATGTCGTCTGCAATGCGCCTGCCGTTGCGATCCACTTCTTGAGTGGCGTTGGCGGTTGGTCGTTTCCCGCCTCGCGCGAGGGATCGACCAGCATGATCGTTCGCATCACGTACGAGGATGATTCCACCGAAGATCATGTGCTCATCAACGGAGAGCATTTTGCAGACTATATTCGGCGGGTCGATGTACCAGGCAGTGAGTTCGCGTTCGATCTCGCAGGTCGCCAAGTCCGGTATTTGTCGGTGCAGCCACGCGAACGCAAATCACTGAAAAAGATCAGCTTGATCAAAGGGAACGACCCTACAGCACCGGTGGTCATGGCGATGACATTGCAAACGCAGCTATAGTTTTTCAATCGGAGTAGTCGTCTGCCTGTACAACAAACAGTGTCAACCAAAACAGGGACGTCCAAAACAGAGGCGTCCGGTTGCCCCTGTTGCAAATTGATCATGATCCCTTGGCTGGTATGACCTGTGAATCACTCCTCCCGAGTGTATGGGAGTCATAGACCATAGGATGTGGGGGTGTATGCTGAGTGAATCCAGAAATACTGTCGATGGCGATTGGGGGCTTGAACATTGAAATAGGTTCCACCGTTGATGAGAGGGG
>CAYXFO010000106.1:0-11654 GCA_964464255.1 uncultured Pirellula sp. | reverse complement strand
TGAGGAACAGGCTCAAACGAAAAGCGAGTACATCGACGGCTGGATCCGGGCGATGTGTGGTTCAACCCTGCGACACAATATGGTCGGAGGAAATTGCTTTGTTTCTCTTGCGTTGTTACTCAAAGGAAAACCCTGCAGGCCATTCAACTCCGATACCAAAGTCCACATCGATCGCGAGGGGAGACGGCGCTTCTACTACCCGGACGTCCAGGTAGTCTGCCAGTCGAACCATCCTCTATCGGTCTTTCAAGATCAACCTGTGCTGATCATTGAGGTCCTCTCCCCGTCAACGCGGCGGTACGATCTCGATGAAAAGATGGCCGCGTATCTAACCATCCCTTCGCTCGAGTGCTACATCGCGCTGGAGCAGCATCAACCGATCGCGATCGTCATGCGGCGATCCAACGGCGGTTTTCTTCGTCAAATGATCCAAGGGATTGAACAGACGATCGATTTACCGTTCCTCGGTTGTTCGTTGCCGATGCGGGAGATCTACGACGGGATCGAATTCACCGCCGAGTGCGTGCAGGAGCCTGATCCGGAATACGAACTGAGACAGGAGACCTAAACATGAGCAGTGCCGAAAAATCGCAATATCACACGGTCGAAGAGTATCTGGCCCTTGAGGAGCAGGCTCAAACGAAAAGCGAGTACATCGATGGCTGGATCCGGGCAATGACTGGAGCGACCAATCGACATAGTCGTGTCTCCGTTAACAGCCTTGTTCTCCTTGCCAATCAGCTTAAAGGTAGACGATGTCAGCCATTTCATTGCGACACCAAAGTCCGCATCGATCGCGAGGGTAGAAAACGTTTTTATTACCCAGACGTCCAGGTAGTCTGCCAGTCCAATGACCCTCTATCGGTCTTTCAAGATCAACCCGTGCTAATCATCGAGGTCCTCTCCCCCTCAACGCGGCGATACGATCTCGATGAAAAGATGGCCGCGTATCTAACCATCCCTTCGCTCGAGTGCTACATCGCGCTGGAGCAGCATCAACCGATCGCGATCGTCATGCGGCGATCCAACGGCGGTTTTCTTCGTCAAATGATCCAAGGGATTGAACAGACGATCGATTTGCCGTTCCTCGGTTGCTCGTTGCCGATGCGCGAGATCTACGACGGGATCGAATTCACGGCCGAGTGCGTTCAGGAGCCGGATCCAGAATATGAATTGAGCGAAGGGAGCTGAGTCAATCCGGCTCGCCTGTTTTTAATGCCTCAAGACGTTGCGAACGTGGGAGAGGCTACTCAGGTTCCGCCGGTTAAAGCCGGTACTGCAAACGAAAGATCAACGAAGGGATGATGCCAAATCATATCAGCGCGATCAGTCTACTGGTTCAATCCGAAAGAAGTAGGCCTTGGATTTTCGATCGGTGATCTCTTGCGGTGGTTGCTGGTCGGTGAACGAACCGATCACAACGCCCTCTTCTGTCGCTTGGCGATATCCTCCGATCGAATACAGTCCGAAGGATTGCTCCGATCTCGCATAGTCCCGCCAGGTTTCTCCTGCATCGTCGCTAACCAAACAAGCCAGATGCCCAGCGTCGTTTCCGACCAAGTAAAGACGTTTGGGATGGGACGGACGATGCACGAGAAAGCCGTCTAAGCCGCTCAAGCTGATTCGCCTCCCCGACACTTTCGGATAGCGGTCGATCTGTTTTTTGCCTGTCGACAAATCGTAGCGAACGTAGTGTTGGCGAGGCGGATTGGTCTGGGCTTGGTAAAAACCATGCCAGTGCTCGGAGGTCGCCAACCCGCAGGCAAGCCACGTATGCACCTCGAACTCGTCGTCGAGTGTGACTCGCAGAGTCGGGCCTGTTTCATCGGCGATGATCGGAAGCTCCAGTTTCCTTCGGCTGCCATCGCCCGCCGGTGACCATGAATGAAAACTGTCGCCGCCGTCTTCCGAGACCATGTGATGGATATCTCGGTACATGTACTCGCCGTGCTTCTGCGTGGTCCAAGCCAAGTGAAGTTCACCTTGCGGGTTGAGTGACATCAATGGGTACTGCAGCAATCCGTTGGGGCCCGAGGCGAGCAGCACGCGGGAATCGATCAAAGTACCGTCCAAACGCAAACGATGAAAGGTGTTGTTGTGGGAGAAGAAATAGAGTCGATCACGCTGTGGGTCGATCATGGCCGAATACTTGCCGGCCGCTCCGCCGGGAATCCGAGTCGTCTGAGGCGTCGGTCGATTGCCTGCTGGGTTGTCCAGCCAGGATCGGATCGTCGCAGATTCCCATCGATCGAGAAACGCATCCCCGCCAACGAAGTCGACTCGGACGAGGTAGGGATTGCCCTGCGGATCGCATTCCAGGACCGGCGGATTGGTCGCATCGGATCGCTCGACAAGTGTTGCAAACGTTGCACCCGCATCGCGGCTGACCGAGAGTCGCCAAGCTTGATCGGTGTAAGCTTCGTTTCGGGAACGAATATGAGTCATGAAGATCAGCCCGCCCCCTTCGACCACTTTTTGGTTGTGGCTTTGGAAGGTGGCGTAGTGGATCACCGGCTCATCGACCATCGTCACACGAATTCGGCCTGGCAACAACGGATCTGTTTGAGCTTCGCTGCTGGAAGCGTTGATCCACAAGCAAATGGCCAACAGCGGGATAAGCCACACTTGCTGGCGGGATGGAATCGATTGTTTGCAAATCATTTCTCGGATCCTCGACGATTCGATGGATGATCGATGTGGTAATTGTCAGAAATCTCGCCATTCAATCCATCAAGAACACCAACGTGATCGCCTGATTCGAAGCGGTACGAGCCGCAATCACAAGTCCTGTGATCGCATCAGAGTCACCCGCGCGATAGAAACGTAGTTCCTGGATTTCGGGTGCATTGAAAACAGACTCCAAGGCTTGCGCCGCATCGGACGGACTATCATGATTCTCCGTAAGCTGCGAGGCGGCTAGAGAGGTAGCGGGATCCGAAGGATCGCTAATACCCGCAAGCTCTTGCATGATCTTGGGAGGAGTATCGCTGGCCCTTTGGTGGAGGAGAGCCCATGACCTGGACCAGTTCTCCTCCCCAAACGCCTCCCAAGACTTGCCGACAAAGTGTTTGTAGCACGAAAACGCGAATGGCTCCAGTTCAGCCGACGATACGCTCGAAGGGCTTTGAAAGACCGCAGCCCCAAGCGTGCTAGCCGATTCGCCACCGAAAACACGGATCAATCGATCGACGGATTCATCCCAGTTGTCTGCCATAAAAACCTGCCGACGGAAAGGGGAAGTAACGTTCTATTTAATCCGATTGAGTTTAGGCCGAACGTTGTCGGTCTCAATCCCTTCAATCGCTTTTCGAACCGCACTCGCCTTCTGCTTGCTGAGTTTTTTTGGAAAGTCCGTTTCACCTTGTTCGAACATAGTTTCCGTTTCGCGAAGATGCGGGATAACTCGCTGTGCCTCCGCGCCATAGGAAACGAGGATTTGGAGGATCTCAGGCGTACGATGCTCGCTGGCCCATGGGTTTTGCGAGCGTACGTAATCGGCACAAGCCTGGATCCCCTCTTCGATATGATGTGAAGCGAGAACTTTTAAGCCATTCAAGCGAACACCATCCGCAAACATCTCACCGCTAGGAGCAGGTTTCTCGATCGCATCGAGTATCGCTGGGAAGAGCGGCTGAAGCTGTTCGTAACTCAGTCGACTAAGAACAGAACTGATCTCGCTTCGTGCATGTCCATCTTGGTTCCTCAGACCATTCGCAATGGCGCTGCGGAGTTGATCTTGGTCGATATCCGCAAGCGACTTCGTTGCAGGGAGCAGTTCACCGAAAATAGCGAACGAAACAAAGCGCTGCTCCATACCGCGAGGATCCTCCGGCGATGGCGCACGCGCGATGATTTCCAACATGTCGGGTAGCGCAGGAAGCGCTTTCTTTCCGATCATGGCCAAGGCTGTCGCAGCCCGCACGCGCAACCAGAGGTTGTCATGTTTGAGAGCAAGCCGAAGCTGCGGCACCGCAACCGCAGCCTTACCGCGCAGCTTCTCAAGTGCGATGCAAGCTCCGATCCGAGCGTCCATGTCATCGGCATCCAGCATCGTGACGATGGCTCCCAGGGGCGGATCCGGTCGACGAGCAATTGCCTCCGCGGCTCGTTGACGCACTACGGGTGACCAAGAACCAAGCCGAACGATAAGTTCACTGTCATCGAATCGGTCGTAGCGGCTCGTTCGATCTTTGTTGTCCCATCCTCGCCCATCTTCGATGAGGCTTGCTACTTCCTCGGACGACAGTTGCGTCACGGTGCTCGCGTTTCGCCCGGTCAGCGCGATCTTCTTCTTAGGCAAGGCATAGGCGAGTAGATAAGCACCCGTTGCATCCCAGCCATGGTAACTGTCGTGATCGGGTTCGGGTGGTCCCTGATGCACAAAGGAACCATCCCAACGTCGCGCAAGATCGTGATACCACCCGCCGAATTCATCGGTCCACTTACCGGTCGCGTTTGGACCGGCATGTGCGATCGCTGGCAATGACCACAGCATGTTGAAATAGTTCCCGGTGTGCCCGCAATCCCGTTCGCTGCCATGGGATGCTACTGCCATGCGTGTGAAGTATTCGGCACTGTTCGCTTCACCGAGCAGATGGAAGAGCACCGCAGCCATACCGCATTTCCCGTTATCCTCGTGAGTCTCGATCCACGCGGGATGGTCTCCATAGGGTACGGCACCTTTGCCAACATAGAATCGTATCAAACGCGTACTGAGGTCGATAGCATGAGCAACTTCGGCGTCGTCAACCCCAGCATCTCGAGCCAGTACCATACCAATGGTCAGCGGCAATCCCGGAGAGTTCATCATGCCGTAACCTTGCAGCCGGCCGTCGGGCAATGCGAACGTGTGGCCCCACGAACCGACCGCGCTCTGACCATCTGCCGCCTGTTTGGCAAGTCGCCGAAGGCCTGGCAAGACCGAATCATCCCCCGTGGCCTTGGCGTACTCAGCCAAAAAGATCATCACATAGCCGTAATACCAAGTCTGGAAATCGCGCGTTCGAAAATCCGCGGCCCACTTTGCTTCACGTTGCACCAACGGGAGATACTCCGCATCACCACCGGCGAGTAATGCAAGCGCATTGA
The DNA here is from genome assembly GCA_964464255.1 of uncultured Pirellula sp. Classification (GTDB taxonomy): domain Bacteria; phylum Planctomycetota; class Planctomycetia; order Pirellulales; family Pirellulaceae; genus JBKCUI01. The sequence continues at coordinate 6,566 of CAYXFO010000106.1, read as the reverse complement.
GTGAACGCGGAATCGCATCTTCGGTTGCTTGGTAGTCGGGGTGCTCCATCCGAGCGGCGAGAACCTTCAGCCCTCGCTCGAGTACCCGCCGGGACTTGGGGCAGTCGTAGGGTGCAGTGGGGCTGAAGGAACCTAAAACGGGCAGCTTCAATTCGACTTCGTCCACTCGACCGGCACGCCAACGAGTAATTGCCAGCTTGCCACCCCCTTGCTCAGACTCGGCGGCTGTGATCGCTTTTCCAAACTCCGTACGCGGATCATAGGAAAACGCTTTGCGTCCAACCCCGAGGATGACATCACCCACAGCAAATGCACCATCAGCAGGAGATCTCTGATCGACCGCCGTGATCGCAATCTGCCTCGCATCGGTCGTCACCAGCTTGTCGCAGAACATCCAACCTCGCAGGCCGGTTGGGCCAAGATTCCAATCATGCTGCGCCTCCGCCGGGATGACATCCCCGTTGGTCAAGTCCGGTATGGCGAGCGGCCTTGCATCCTGTGCAAAAGATACTGGAGTCGTCAGAAGTAGCAACGCGAGGCACAGTGGTCGAAAAGGATTCAAGTTCATAGGGGACTGTCGTTTTTGGGAGTTCGATCGATCCAGCGTTCTGAGATTGGCTCTTACTCTTGGAGGAGTTGGAGATTTGCTTCGGCGAAAGCTTTGCCCATCTGAGCAAAGATTTTTGCGCTGCCGAAGTAGTGGTAGCCGCCATTGGATGCTCCCTTGAGCGCGTCCCTATCTTTGGGTGAAAGGACTTCTTCCAAAGCAAGGTCAAGCTTTTCCTGATCCGCCTTGGTGATTCCCTCAATCCATGCGTCGAGTGCTCCGTAATGTTCTGGAGAATTAGGGGAGTATTGGTCATTGGCATAAACCGCCAGAACGTTCTTTCCTTTCCTCAAGTACTGAGACTGTTCTTTATCGAGGACGATGGATCGGTACTGCGGCTCATCCTTCCACCAGATATAGGTGTGGATCTTTTGGCCGTTCAAAACCACATGAAACCCTTGTCTCGCCAAAATTGCGATGCGGTAGGCATCGTAGTCGAGGTTATCCACTTCAAACGTGGATCGCATGAGCAGGAATTCTTCTTTGCCCCATTCGGAGGAAGTTTTTTGCAAGGTGATTCCGCTGTGTTTCCATACTCCTTTTCCGATGGGTGCTTTACCTGCTGTCCATTGGCTGTCATCGAAGTCAGGCATGTACCAACGCTGCAATTCGGATGGCAGGGTGATATCGCGGAATCTCCTGTCGGTAAACTCGTCCAACTTGTCCTTCGCTTGGGTGGCATCGACTGTGACGAACCGCCAATTTCGCTCCGATGGATGAGGCGTGCCAATCGGCTTCCAGAACTTGTCCCATTTCCGTGTCGTATCGAGAGTGCCATCGGCATTCAGCGTGTGAGCCGTGTCGACGATTTCGTTGTACTCCCGCTGTTTGGGTTCTGCAGATTCGATGGCACGATCCCAGAAGGGGGCGGTATCCACAGCGACGACATTGCCCTTGAACTCGGGCATCGAAGCCGGAGTTGCCATGGCTTTGCGGAAGTTGACGTTGTTTTCGCCATCCACACCGAGTACACCGATAACGAATGGCATTTTCGGGGCCGAAAGGTCGCTCCGCACGTCGCGGATAAAGTGCGTCAAAAGGCGCGAGTATTCATCAAAATTTCCATTCGGATAGGTCTGGCCATCCACCAGATCATTGAAACCTTGAAGCCATACAAAACCGGCCAGTTCGTACCCTTCCTTCGGATCGTAGGCGGGACAGACCCGTTTGGGACCCTCCAGCACCTTCTTTACGTGCTCGATCATCATGCGATAGAACACACCCGAGGCGTTATCCTTGTCCTCCTGCCACTTTTTTCGGTCTTCGGCTTTGGGAATCCCGTGTGCGCCTTGGGGATGTTTGTCCCACAGATCCTGAGTCTCCTTGGGTAGTTGGTATCGCCCGGCGCTGGGTGGACGGAATTCGGTGTTAAGCGATCTGCCGCCCCACGCAGTCTTGATGATCAGTATGGGCTCCTTGAGCTCTTTCTCCATGTAGATACCGAAGGTGAACTCAGGCCCAATCTTGCCACCATCCTTGGTCGGTTGATCGCCACGTGCACCGAAGCCCGCGGTCAATTTCCCCAAGCCCTCGCCATTCGCACTGCCATCATAAGGGCCGGTCAAATAGGACATCCAGACATGGTCACATACCCGTGGAGTTCCATCGGGATTGCGCATCTCATTGAGGATGGGTGCAGTGAGTGGATCCTTGCCGATGTAGTCAAACGTGCTGATTGCGGCATGTCCCTCCATGTTCGACTGCCCCGCAAGGATGAACACCTTCAGCTTCTGGGCGAAGCAGTTCGAGGTGAGCAAGCACATCATTACGGTTGCAGTAACGATCGCCTTAGGTCTCATGGTCATTATCATCTCCTGGTTGAAACTTTATTCGTTGCGCTCGGCCTAGTTTGTTCCGGTTGTTTTGGACATGTCCGCCCGCGGACCGGGTGGAAGGTTGTTGATCAAGTAGCGAAGGATGTGCATTCGAACATGTACGAGCGTGCCATCACCTTCCCGAAGCCCGTGATCTCGATTGGGGTAGACCATGTAGTCAAACGGTTTGCCTAACGAAATCAAACGATCGACCAGGCCCTCGATGATCTGGATGTGCGTGTTGGTCTCACCGGAACCGGTGATGATCAGCAGTTTGCCCTTGAGACCTTCGGCAAAGTGGATGGGGGCCGACCGTTCGTATCCGTCCGGATTGACCTCGCGAGTGCGCATAAAGATTTCCTGAAACCATGCATTGTACAAATGGGGTTGGGGCTTTGGGACGACTGCGATACCCACGTGATAGGAATCCGGTTTGCGAAAGAGTGCGTTCAAGGTATTCGAGCCACCACCACTCCAACCCCAGATTCCAACGCGGTCGGTATCGATAAACTTGCATTGCTTCGCAAGTGCCTTCAGTCCTGCTTCTTGTTCCTCGGTCGACAGGGGACCGAGGCTACCAAAAATGGCCCTTCTCCAAGCCGCCCCTTTCGGACATGGAGTCCCACGATTGTCGATAGACACAACGACGAATCCCAGCTCGGCAATAACGCGATGAAAATCGATTTGAGCAGCTCCCCATTCGTTCAATACCGTCTGGGCATGCGGCTCTCCGTAAACGTAGATGAAGAGCGGATACTTCTTGGTCGGATCAAAGTCTTGGGGCTTCAGCATCCAGGCATCGCATTCGATGCCGTTGCCAATGTCGAGCTTAAGAAATTCCGCAGGCTGGCATGCCAGCGAACGCATCCTGTCGCGAATCTCCGAATGGTCCTCAAAAATCTTGACCACGCGATGCGTTTCCACTTCGATCAGTTGATGCACAGGAGGAGTGTTCAAGGTCGAAAAGGTGTGGATGGCCCACTTCGTGTCCGGTGAAAACAGATACTTATGGGTCCCGGTTTGATTCTCGGGAGAAATGCGAACTGCCTGTCCAGAACCGTCCAGGGCGACTCGGTAAAGATACCTCTGCGTTCCATCGTGCGGTGATGCGTAAAAGTAGTACCACCCTCGATCTTCGTCGATCACCGCGCGCTCGGTAATGTCGTACTCTCCCGGCGTGAGGAGTGCCAACTCCTTGCCGTCACGCGAATAGCGATACGCATGCCTCCAGCCGTCTTTTTCACTGATGACGACGAATTCTTGACCACCCTTGATCCACACGAGTCCCGAGTTCCAGCCTTGGCTCGCCTCGACCCAAGCGTCATCGGATTCCGAGAAGATCGTTTTGGCTTTGCCGACGATTGGGATCAACAGAAATTCCCTTTTGTCGCGAAAGCGACTGAATCGTTCGACCAGCACTTCATCGGAGTTTCCAGCCCACTGGACTTGTCCCAGATACATGCCTTCCTCCGGACATTCGACGGGCAGCCAAATCAAATGGTTGCCGTCTTTATTGACGACCCCGACCCGGAGTTTTTCGATTTCTCCGCCGACGCGTGCGAATCGATTCCGATGGACTTCAGGGTAGGAGGGGTCGCCTGGAACCAAAACCCATCGCTTCATCACGTCGGTAGTATCCGCTTCGACAAACAAAACCTTGGATCCATCAAGGCTCCAGGCAGCGTCCCGAAAATCCAGCTCGCGGTCGGCCGGAGATGATGCCAATGGGATCTCGGACTTGTTCTCTCGATGAACGACCATTAAACGACCATCGCGAGCTTCCAACTTGAGTTCGCCATTCGCTGCTGGGCTGCTCGACTTCAAACGTTTTTCTTTTTCACTTTCCGATACCGAATGACGGTCGCCGGTCTCAGCGTCATAGAGCCAAATCGATGGCTGGTTCGTGCGCGGATCCACTTCGTCGATCAAGAACCCCGAACTATCGCTAAGCCAATTCGGTCGAAAGTTATTGGCTCGAAACTCACCACGGTCATAGATCGCCTTCAGGCGAGGTTCGGCATGGCTTTGCCAGTTGGCGTCTTGACATGTTTGCGCAGTCGAAATCCGAACGGCGAATAACGTCAACAGGATCGCAAGCAAAAGTGATTTGGTCATCGAAATCTTCCCAGAATCGGGCTATGCTAACCGTTTTAATGGATTTTCCAATTGCTAGGTAGCACGGTATCCCAACTCTCGCGGAAGTCAACATGAAGCACGACCGAAGACACCGTCCATCGCCCATCGCATTTAGGGTTTTGTATACTCGGAGCCTTCTGCTTGAGTGGAGATCCCCAACCGTTCCTCCCAAGAAGCCTCGGTAAGAATCGCTATCCCATGCCCCGCGACGTTCGCTACCCAACCCACTCCGAGTCCCAGCCATCTCAAGTTCGTGAGCAGGACATCGAGACCGAGTTCCTTCGCAAACTCGAAGGGCTCAAGTACACACTGCGTCCCGACATCCGCGATCGCGCAGGGCTCGAACGGAACTTCCGGCAGAAATTCGAGGCCCTCAACGGCGTCAAGCTGAGCGACACCGAATTCCAGCGTCTGCTCGACGAGATCATCACCCCCGACGTCTTCGTCGCCTCCCGCACCCTGCGCGAGCGCAATGCCTTCACACGCGACGACGGCACGCCCCTCAATTACACCCTGGTCAATATCAAGGACTGGTGCAAAAACGACTACGAGGTCATCCACCAGCTCCGCATCAACACCGACTACAGCCACCATCGGTACGACGTCATCCTCCTCATCAACGGCGTCCCTGTCGTCCAGGTCGAATTGAAGACCCTCGGCATCAGCCCCCGTCGCGCTATGGAGCAGATCGTCGAATACAAGAACGATCCGGGCAACGGATACGCGAAAACCCTCCTCTGCTTCATGCAGCTGTTCATCGTCAGCAACCGCGACCGTACCTTCTACTTCGCCAACAACAACACCCGGCATTTCGCCTTCAATGCCGACGAGCGGTTCCTCCCGGTCTACGAGTTCGCGGACGAGGACAACAAGAAAGTCACCCACCTCGACCCGTTCGCCGAGCGATTCCTACCCAAGTGCACCCTCGGACGATCCATCAGTCGCTATATGGTCCTGATCCAGAGCGAGCAGAAGCTCATGATCATGCGCCCCTATCAGGTCTACGCCGTCCAGCAGATCGTCAAGTGCATCGACGACGACAGCGGCAACGGCTACATCTGGCACACGACCGGCAGCGGCAAGACCCTCACCTCCTTCAAAGCCTCCACACTCCTCAAGGAGAACGACCACATCCACAAATGCGTCTTCGTCGTCGACCGCAAGGATCTCGACCGCCAGACGCGCGAAGAGTTCAACCGCTTTCAAGACGGTTGCGTCGAGGAAAACACCAACACCGCAGCCCTCGTCCGTCGCCTGTTGTCCGAGGACTACGCCGACAAGGTGATCGTCACCACCATCCAGAAGCTCGGTCTGGCAACGAGAGCATGGCCGACGACGTCCGGTTCAAAAGCCACGGTCTCGCCCCCAAGTCCGCTGCCGACTTCGCCTTCCTGCTCCACGGGTTCCACTTCCTCAAGGACGAAGGGGTCATGGCCATCATCCTGCCCCATGGTGTTCTTTTTCGAGGTGGCGCTGAAGAGCGGATCCGGACCAAGCTTCTCAAGGACGGTCACATTGATACAGTGATTGGATTACCACCCAATCTGTTCTACTCCACCGGGATCCCGGTCTGCATCCTCGTTCTGAAGCGGTGCAAGAAGCCCAACGATGTCCTGTTCATCAACGCGTCCGAGCATTTCGAGAAGGGGAAGAAACAGAACCGACTAACCCCCGAGCATATCATCAAGATCATCGACGCCTACCGTAATCGTTCCGAGGAGCAGCGGTACTCTCGTCGGGTCGGCGTGGAGGAGATCGAAAAGAACGACTACAATCTCAACATCTCTCGCTACATCAGCACGTCGGTAGGCGAGGAAGAGATCGACCTTAGCTTTACCCACCGCGACCTCGTCAGCATCGAGGAGTCCATCCAAGCCGCGACCGCCAAGCACAACAGCTTCCTCAACGAACTCGGCCTCCCCCCGTTGCCCTGAGGATCCAGAGGTTTCAACACAGATCCGAGGTACGAGCACTCCATTTCGGTACCGTTTTACCAACGATTCGCTAGG
>CAYXFO010000105.1:0-11746 GCA_964464255.1 uncultured Pirellula sp. | reverse complement strand
AACACCTTGCACAGTCGCAACAGTTTCTGCGCGAATATCTCGGCTACGAACCGCAGGGAGATCGCAATTCGCGCATCGATGCCTTGCGAGCATGGCTCTCGCCTGGTTGAAAAAGTGCCAATTATGTGCAGCGTACCGTCGGATGATGATCTGATGGCTCATCGCAAAGAGCATGCGATCGCATTAAATTCGAAGCATCGATAAAACCAGCAAGAGCAATCCCAGGATCGCCAGCATCGCTGCCACGAACCCTGCTGTTGAGCGAGGCAGGGAAGGGTACAGTTTTCGTAACGTCTTCAGGTCTCGACTGTACTCGATCCAACCAAACAGCAACGACAGCAGGCCGATCAAGATCATCAGGATGCCGAATTCATGGGGTCCGATCCAGTGTTTTGCAGCAGGCTTTTCGTTTGCGTCGAATTGAAAAAATTTCTGAACGGTGAATCCGAGAGCGATGAGTGAGGTAGCCGTTCGGGTCGCGGCCATCACCGTGCGCTCATAGGCAACGCGTGTTCGCTCGATCGCCAGCTTCGTCGCTGTATCCAAAACGATCTGATTTTTTGGGGCGTTTGCACTTTCCGACATGATCGGGCCTCGCATTCCTAGGGCGATGATCAGGTTAACGCAACGGGTGGTCTTTTGCCAAATGCCGATAGCGTGTTACCCCTCGGGGCTCTATCTGCAGTCCCATTTCCAGGAGAATTCCTTCTTCCAATGGTAACTTGTCGAACACGTTCGCGGATCTTTCCATTCCCAACACACACAGCGCGGTTGCTCCCGCATCCGCATCGATTGCCGTATCTGCAATCGCCGTGGCACTCTGACGGCGCGGCACCGGATCGCCTGTTCTTGGATCGATGAGATGGCTGTATCGAACTCCGTCTATCTCCACAAACTGATTCAAGTCTCCCGAGGTGGTGATCGCGCAATTCGCGAGCAATCGTTGGCTCAAGGGTGGTGCATCCTTGCCCAAGCCAGCCATATCGATTCGCCACCCCATGGATCCGGGTGGCGATTCTCCGACGCGGATGTCGCCACCGATATCGATCAGGAGCGATTCGATTCCGCTCGCTCGAATTCTTTCGAAGGCTTGATCGATGATGTATCCGGTCGCGATCCCTGACACATCGATTCGCATGCCCTCTTGCAGCAACTCCAGAGAGAGTTGTCCGGAACCTGACGACTCTTCTTCGATCCAGCGAATATGGCTCCAACCCGAACGCGAACGCGCTTGATCGAGCGACTGGGTGGTGGGTAGTTTGCGTTCTCGCCGCGCACCGGACCAGACTCGGGTCAGCGGTCCCACAGTGACATCGAAAGCACCCTCAGATAGCTCGTGCCAATTCCTCGCATGTCGCAGCACCGCCCCAAGATCCGGGCTCACCTTCACCGGCTCATGAACCTTGCCTGCAAGTCGCGAGATCTCGCTGGTGGGATCGTAATTGTTGAGCAAGGGAATAAGGCGTTCGATTTCGTTGAGTCCTGCATCGATCGCGCTTTGTGCTTGTTGTTCATTCTCCGCATACAGAGCTACTTTCAACATCGTGCCCATCGTAGGGGCGGTGTATTCGTACCGTTCCATCTCGCTCATGGTTTCTCGAATCGCGCTCGATAGACGGGAAGTCCATTGAGCCGTGTTCGCCGCTCGAAGTGCGTTCGGTAATCCATCGTGTGCTCTGCGACCGGTTCAGGCACATAAAACGGACCTCGGAACGGAGTCAGTTCCATGATCCGTGCAACGGCTTCTTCGTAATAGTCCAACACATCGGTCCAGAAATGAAGTTGACCACCGGGAATGAGGGTCCGTTGAATGTTTACGATCGTTTCATCGCTCAGCACGCGTCGCTTCTTGTGTTTGGATTTCCACCACGGGTCGGGGAAGTAGACATGTGCGGCCGTTAGTTTGTTGTCGGGCACATCGCGATCGATCACAGCAACGGCATCGCATGCGATGAAGCAGGCGTTGGTGATCCCCAAGCGTTCGAGCTTTGCTTGAGCATCGCGCGCATATTTGGTCGCCAACTCCAAACCAATGAAGGTGTGATGAAGTTGCTTCTGTGCAGCTTGGGTCAGGAATAAACCCTTGCCTGAACCGATCTCGAGTTCGATCGGGAGGGATGAGGCTAAGGCATTTGCAAAACGGGATGTATCGGACGGGTCGCAGAAGCGGGACCGAGGAGAGAATTGAGGATTTCGATCCGGGACCTGGGGTGGCCTGTGTTGCATGTCGTGGTGGTTGAGTTATAACCGAATTGAGTTTCGTCCGATGCGTCGAACATGACAGGATACGCATTCCCTCCCAAAACGATACCCGTACAAGGTCCCGCCTTCATGTCTACCGTTCCAGTTTCTCAACAATCTGACTCCAGCACCACCGCCAGCCCGTCATCGCGACGAGATTTTCTCAAAACCGCCTCCATCGCGGGTGCGGCGACAGGCATGTCGGCCAGCTTTCTGCAACGCTCCGTGCATGCTCAAGGGACCGACATCATCAAGGTCGGATTGGTCGGAGCTGGCGGCCGAGGCACCGGTGCCGCCAAAGATGCCATGGATGCCGATTCGGGATGTCGACTGACCGCCATCGCCGAGATCACCGACGACCGTTTGGACGGAGCCAAGAAGAATCTCAAGCGATCTCTCGGTGATCGATTCGCAGTCCCCGATGATCAATGCTTCTCCGGTTGGGACGCCATGCAGCGACTGTTGGAGACCGATATCAATGTGGTGCTCCTCGCAACCCCTCCCGGTTTCCGTCCGATGCAGATGGAGGCCGCCGTCGCAGCGGGCAAGCATGTCTTCTGCGAGAAACCGGTCGCAGTCGACCCGGTGGGAGTTCGAAGGGTGATGGCGGCATCCGAAACCGCAAAGGCGAAAGGTCTTTCAGTCGTATCCGGTTTGTGCTGGCGTTATGACTATGGTGTGAAAGCAACGATCGAAAAGATCCTCAGCGGAGCGATCGGCGACATCATCTCCATTCAGGAAAACTATCTCGCTGGAACGCTCTGGATCCGTGAGCCGAAGGATTGGTGGTCCCCGATGCACACCCAAGTCATGAACTGGTTGTACTATCGTTGGCTCAGCGGCGATCATATCGTCGAGCAGTTCATTCACTCGCTCGACAAGTCGCTGTGGTTGCATAACGACACGCCGCCCGTTCTGTGTTACGGACTGGGGGGTCGCCAAGTCCGAACCGAAACGGAATATGGAGACATCTATGATCACTTTTATGTTGTCTATCAATGGGCGGATGGAACTCGTACGTATGCGGCTACTCGACAGATGCCGGGCTGCTACAACGAAACCGAAGATTATGTCTTTGGTACCAAGGGAACGGCTCGCGTGTTGGCCAATGAGATCACCGGCGAGAACCCTTGGAAATTTACGGGTGAGAAGCCGAGCATGTACTATCTCGAGCACGTTGCCTTGATGAAGTCGATCCGCGAAGGAACTCCGATCAACAACGGCGACTATATGTGCAAGAGTACGCTGATGGCCATTATGGGGCGCGAGGCTGCCTACTCCGGAGAAGTCATCCGATGGGATGATATCAAGGATAGCAAGATGTCGTTGGTGCCCGATACGCTGGCATGGGGCGATGCTCCTGCGGTAGAAATTCATCAACCCGGATCTTACTCGTTCAACCAACGCGCCTAGCCGCTTGTCCGAGCAACACTGCACCGATGTGCGCAGGGAGTATTTCGCAATGAGTCGCAAAGAAAAGATTCTGGCGATGTTGAATGAGGATCCGCACGATTCGTTCCTGCGCTACTCGCTGGCGATGGAACTTCGCAAGGAAGGAAACCACGACGAGAGTATCCGCATGTTGCGTGCCCTCGCCTACGATCCCGAAGAGAAGTACGTCGCGGCATACTTAATGGCGGGCCAGCAAATGGTGGAACTCGATCAGATCGAGGATGCCCGCACGGTTCTGCGCGATGGCATCGAAGAGGCACGCAAACAAAACAATCTGCACGCTGCCGCGGAAATGAGTGAGTTGCTGTCCGACTTGGGCAAGTGATCTCAAACCTACTACCCAAAAAGGATTTCTGATGATCCTGTGTTCTCTCGGTGGTTTACATAGTTCGGGTTGGTTCCGTAGTGTATGGAGCTTCGGACCGATCCTCGTACTGATTCTCGGACTCTACGGTGCCAGCAGCGCGCAAGGGGAGGATCCGAGGGTCTTGCGAGTATGGCCCGAGTTGGCTCCAGGTGACAAAGGAAACCTCCCCGACGAAATCGACTCCACCAAGCCGACCGATGGTTTGGTCGCGGGTCAGCGAGTGATTCGCTTAGCCAATGTTCAAACACCGACCCTGACGATCTACCAACCAACGCCGGAGAATAGCACCGGTGCAGCGGTCTTGGTTTGCCCGGGTGGTGGCTACAACATCCTCGCCATGGATTTGGAGGGGACCGAGACATGTCAGTGGCTCAACTCAATCGGTGTGACTGCGGCATTGCTCAAGTACCGAGTTCCTCGCCGCGAAGGACGGCCACCGCACGAAGCACCCTTACAAGATGCGCAGCGAGCCATGAACACTCTGCGGTCGCAAGCAGGAGAACTGGGAATCGACACCAAGCGAATCGGATGTCTTGGTTACTCGGCGGGAGGAAACCTTTGCGGACTGCTCAGCACTCGATTTAGTAAACCGACGTATGATCGAATCGATGCGGCCGATGATTTGATCCCTCGGCCCGACTTCTGCATGCTGATCTACCCGGCTTATTTGATCGACTCCAAAGATCGTTCCAAGCTCGCCGAATCATTTCAGATCCCAAACGATTCTCCGCCGATGTTCTTAACGATGGCTCAGGATGATCCGCTTGGGTGCGAGAATGTCTTGGTCCCTGCAATGGAACTGAATCGTTTGAAGATCCCGTTCGGTTTGCATTTGTTCCCATCCGGCGGACACGGATATGGACATCGTCAAACCGGCAAGCCATCCGCTCAATGGACTGATCAAGCGACGGCGTGGATGCGAGAGCGAGGTTACTTGAAACGGGATTAGTCGATTCGGAAAGTGTTTTCTACTTGGGATCCGAGAACTGAATGGTTGTCTTGACGGAGTTTTTCTGCACGGATTCTCCGGTCTGTTCCTTCTTCTTGATTTCGAACACTTGGTTGGAGAACCCTCGCACCATCACGCCGCGCTCTCGATCGAACCAAAGCGTGCTGTCCCCTTCCTGCTTAGCCAACGCTCGCGAAGATTCGTTGATCTGAAAGGCTGGGGTGATTTTGAATTTGCTGAGTGTGATCCCATCGATCTTTTCATCGCCGACGTACTGATAGGTGGTTGTCGTCGAGATCTCACCGAGTCCTTCGATGGGAGATTGCGTCGTCGAAGACCACGTGGCACCTACGTCTAAGGGCCGAATGGGGAAAAGAATCGTCTCCTGAGAAAAAGTTTGCTGTACGGTTTTCTCATCGAGGCCGAGTTGATCGCGCAATCGGTCGAGGACCTCCGGTTCGAACTGGACTCCGATGATCTCACCGCGCGCAGTAGTCTCAGCGGTGAAGCGAACACGCATCAGCGCTCGCAACCGTGCGGCGATCGGCGAGTCGTCTTCCTGGGGTTCAGGGTTGTCTGTATCGATGACCGGTTTGTCGTCGACCGACATCTTGAGTCGGCGGACCGATTGCTCGACATCGGCAGTCCCTTTTTCGTCGACTTTCTTGATGTGCCATCTCAGCCACATGGTTTGGGACGTTTCGGTCCGTTTTTCGTTCATTTCGTGAACGATTTCCTGGGTCATCTCCATATCCCGCGTCTCACCTTCCCGGAACTTCCAACGGAACTCTTGCTGTGAGATCCCCTGGGCTGCAAAACAGAACCACGCGAGAACGACCAAGGGCCAATTGCGAAACATCAATCCTTTGACTCCATTGAAAAAACGATATTCCGTAGGACGCTCCTTCACTTTACACGCTACGCGGTTTGGGGGAAGCCGAATCCAAAAGGCTTGCAAAGATTCGCAGCCTCAATTCCTTCTGTTACAATCAGACTTCGCGGCTCGCGCGGGTAATGAGTCTGGGATCGAATCCGGCCCAAACTTGTTAAGATTGAAATGAAGTGCCTATCCGAGAACCCCGAAAACCGCGGCGAACGACAAGGCGGCTCATGGTTTTCAGATAGCCTCTCAGTATTCGATAAGGTTCATTGTGGTCCAGTGGTTCATCGTTTCTGTCATCGTCATCACATGTGCGATGCTCGCCATTCGAGCATGCGTGCGTAGCATTCGGAATGGTTTCGACCCGAGTCGCGAGGGGGCTGGGACTCGCTCTGCATGCGGTAGTTGTGGCGGTTGCGGAAATGGCCAAGCGAATCGAATCGTACAGATCGTGACGCTGGATACCCGAACCCGCAGTCCCCAGGGAGCAGCTATTTCCGATGAAGAGACACATCCCGTGAGTGGGCAGTATTCATGAGTGGACAATACAGTGTTCGAAACTTGATGATCGCGACCGGCGTTGTAGCGGCGAGTATGTTGCTGCTGGTTTATACGCTGCGCAATCAGGACAGCAACCTCGCTGTCTCATTGACGGTTGGTTTGGCCATGATCGCGTCTACGTTTCTTTTGTTCGCTATCGCTTTTGCATTGCTGTTGCCGCTGGGTGTGATCGATGCTCTGGCGCGCGAGTCCAGTGCGCCGAGCGAGAGTCCCTTCGCAACCGATCGTTTGCCTGAACAACAACTCCTACCCAAAGATATCGAGCCGTCGCATTAAGGGGATGTTGCTATGAACGTTCATGTTGCACAGGCGGAGCCGGTGATCGAGTTGCGGCGGGTTCATCGCTTCTTCAATCAGACCAAAGCGGTCAACGACGTGTCCTTTGATGTCTACCGGGGGCAAGTGTTCGGTTTCATCGGACCCAATGGAGCGGGCAAGACGACCACGATGCGTATCCTGGCGACTTTGGACTCGCCCAGCTACGGCGATGCGTTGGTCGATGGTTTCTCGGTGGTCAATGATCCGGACTTGGTGCGACGTCGGCTGGGGTTCATGCCCGATGGCAGTTCCCTGTACGCCAATATGAACTGCGTTGAGTATCTCGATTTTTTCGCTCGTTCGTATGGCTTGGTGGGACGAGAGCGGAACGATGCGCTTCGAAGGACCCTATCGTTCACCGGTTTGGATAAGATTGCCTCCAAGTCGATCACAGGGCTCTCGAAAGGGATGCGGCAGAGGCTCAGTTTGGGACGTGCAATGATTCATCGGCCATCGGTCCTGATCTTGGATGAGCCAGCTAATGGCTTGGATCCTCGCGCGAGAATCGAGCTTCGGCACTTGATTCGCCAGCTTGCCTCGGAAGGAACCACTGTTTTGGTTTCGTCCCACATCCTGACTGAATTGGCAGAGATGTGCGATCAGGTGGGGATCATCGAGCGGGGCGAGTTGCTCGCGGTCGGGAGCGTCGCTGAGATCTACAACTCCATGCAGGCCGCATCGCAGGTGCGAATGCGGCTGCTCGGGCGAGTCGAGGAGTTCCTTGGTGTGTTGGCAACGCGCGAAGAGGTCTCCAGCGTTCAGCGCAAAGGGGACTGGATCCAGCTTGAACTTCGAGGGGACGATGCGGCGCAGGCATCTTTGCTTCGTTGGATCGTTTCGTCCGGTTTCGACGTGCTCGAGTATGTATCGCACCGCGAGTCGCTGGAAGATGTATTTATGAAGGTGACGACGGGGGCAGTCCAATGAGCGACTCCGCATTATCGGATCCGATGCAACGCTCGCACGATGAAGTGATTCGCATCGTGATCGATGGGGAATCGAAGTGGGATCAGCGACTGATTCGTGGCAGTTATTGGCTCAACCCGATCCTGGTCAAGGAAGCGAGGCAGGCACTCAAAAGCAAGCAGTTTGCATGGACCTTCATGCTGCTGATCGTCTTTACCGCGGCATGGACCCTGTTTGCGGTCGCATCGAGTATTCCGGATGTTTACTACGATTCGGATGGCGCGGTATTTCTGATGGGCTACCTGACAATCCTATTGGTCCCCACGATCATCGTGATCCCGCAGGTAGCCTTCCGCTCCATGGCGTCGGAATTGGAGGACGGGACGTTTGAAACCCTGTCCTTGTCCATGTTGACCCCGGGGCAAATCGTCTACGGCAAGCTCAGCATGGCGGCTCTGCAGATGATCGTTTACCTTTCGATCCTGGCCCCCTGCATCGCGTTTACCTATCTGCTGCGAGGGATCTCGCTGGGAATTATCGGTTTTCTGCTGCTGTTGATTGTCGTCAGTTGCATGTTTCTGGCAGCAACGTCGATCATGCTTGCCGCGATCGCTCGCACCCGAACCCTTCAGGTTCTATTTTCGATCCTGATGGTCCTCGGGCAATTGGTCGCGTTTGGATTTCTGTTTGATATTGCAAGCAGCGGAATGAGTGAACAAAACGCCATGCTGACGCCATCAGCTTATCTCTACATGTTTTGTTTTTTGGGGATCATTCTTTCGTATGCGTGGTTGTGGTTGCGATGTGCAGCGAGCTTGATCGATATGGCGAGTGCCAATCGATCGACACCGGTACGCTTCGCGGTTTTCGCGGTGGGGATGATCATTGCCGTTGGTACAGTTCTGACTCTGATGAACCAAAGTTCAGAAGGAGGCAACGTAAATCGAC
This sequence comes from uncultured Pirellula sp., assembly GCA_964464255.1. Classification (GTDB taxonomy): domain Bacteria; phylum Planctomycetota; class Planctomycetia; order Pirellulales; family Pirellulaceae; genus JBKCUI01. The sequence goes on along the minus strand of CAYXFO010000105.1, from coordinate 3,124 downwards.
AGTTTGCTGTCAACGTTTTTATTTATCTTTGTTGGTTTCATTGGGGGATCGCCGGTGCATGGATGATGGGGGAGAGCGGCATTATCTCGCAACGGGCCAGACGATCCCTGCCCGATTCGTACTTCGGACGCGTTTTTTTGACGTTGTTCAACCCAGGAGCCGGACCAGCGTATCTGCTTGTCGTTCTAGGATTCTTAGGACCCTGGGTCGGGTACTTCGGAGCGACCGATCTGCTGGCGATCATTCAAGGTCGCTATTCGGGATCGATCGCGGAAGCCTACCGTAGTTGGCTAAAGGTTTTGGCACTGGCCGCCTACCTCGCGCTGTATCTGGGCATGACCAGGTTGTTGTTGCTGGCTTTCTATCGGAACAAAAGGGCGTCACGTCTTTTGGAAGCGTTCGCAATGACGGGTGTTTTGGTGATCGCCGGGGTTTTCGCAACACTCTTTGGGAATCTGGCGGCCAATAACTTTCGAGATATGTATTTCGATTGGTACTGTTTCTTGAATCCCTTTTGGATGCTGTCCGAGTACTTGTCGGATAACACGATCCAACCGTCGATGCAGGATATTTTTAGTAGCGCTGAATTGTTTTTTGCATGGCTTGCATTGATCATTAGCGGATCTGTCGTGTTTTTCATCAACGCGATTCTGACGGCCCGCGATGTGATGATCACGCGCGTCGAAACACCACCGCGTGTGAGAGCGGAGCAATCCAAAAAGAAACAGGTGGAAGAGGTCGATCCTTGGAAAGAGCCATAACCGTGACTGAAAAAATACTCGCAGCAGCTTTCGTAATTCTTTTCTCGGCCAACGCTATGTCGCAAATACGTCCTCCCAACTACGACGAAGCTCTCGTTCCCAAGTTCGCGCTGCCGCATGTGCTGGAGGGCAAGGATGGAACGCGCGTTGCATCGGTGGAATCATGGCCCGCACATCGCGAGTATCTCGTGAATCTGCTGGCGACTCATGAGTATGGTTTCGCACCCAAAGATCGAGTCGATATGAAAGTTGAGAAGATCGATGACGGCAGTTACACCCCCGGGAACGACCAACCCGGCAACAGCGCGGTTCGGCGGCGTCAGTATGCAGTGACTCTGACCCGACACGATCGATCGGTTCGGATCGATTTGTTGGTTTGGTCTCCTCGCGACGCAACCAAGAAGGTTGGGTGTTTTCTGGGCTTGAATTTCCGGGGCAATCAATCGACCAGCGATGACCCGAACGTCCGGATAACGACCAGTTGGTGCGATGCTAGGCATCCGGGGGTGGTCGACAATCGAGCCACCGAGGCGAGCCGCGCCAGCCAAGGAGAGCGGTGGCCCATTCGCGATGTCGTGGGTGCCGGCTATGCAGTCGCAACCGCTCATTACTGCGATATCGACCCAGACTTTGACGATGGCTTCGAGAACGGCGTTCATGCTTTGTTCCCGGAATTTCGTTGTTCAAACGAGTATCCAGACCGATGGGGAACCATCGCCACATGGGCTTGGGGGTTGTCCCGCTTGGCCGATGCATTGGAGCAAGTTGAGGATATTGACTCGGGGCGATTGATGGTTGTCGGACATTCGCGATTGGGCAAAACGGCGCTCTGGGCAGGAGCCAATGACGAGCGGTTCAAGCTGGTGATATCGAATAACTCGGGATGTGGCGGAGCGGCGCTTAGCAAGCGATGCTACGGCGAGTCGGTGGCAGCCATCAATCGTTCCTTTCCCCATTGGTTCAACCGGAACTTTCGCACCTACAACGATGCCGAAGAGACGATGCCTTTCGATCAGCATCAGTTGATCGCCGCTATCGCGCCGCGACCGGTCTACATCGCCAGCGCCAGCCTCGATCGATGGGCCGACCCTCGCGGTGAACTCCTCAGCGGTCATTACGCGTCTCCTGCGTATGAGCTATTCGGCAAGCAAGGGCTTGCGGCCACCGAACTTCCCGAAGTCAATCGCTCGATCGGCGACTCGATCGGATATCACATTCGCGAAGGAGAGCACGATCTGCTCCCGTACGATTGGAAACAGTTTGTCGCCTTCGCGCAGAAGCTCCAGGGTCATCCCAGCCCGAAGCGTCAGTGAGGGACAGAGACAAAATGGAAGCCGCAGTGCGCGAGCACTCGGGTCGAAAGTGTGGCAAACGTTTCGATGTTTCGCGCGGTTCAACCCGGATGCTTGCGCATCTCGGCTTACATTCGAGCGAATCGCAACCTTGCCATGAAAAAAGGGGGCTCATGAGAGCCCCCTACTTCGTGTTTGAACTCAATCTTTATTTCGATTCGTCGTCCGCGAATTCGCGATACGACTAGCTCACTGTGCGGATCGTCTTGACCAATCGAGATACGATCTTGTACGGATCGGCTTGCGAGTTGGGGCGACGATCTTCGAGGTATCCCTTGTAGCCGTTGTTGATGAAACTGTGGGGGATGCGGATCGAAGCACCTCGGTCGGCGACTCCGTAATTGAACTTGTCAATCGACTGGGTTTCATGCAAACCAGTCAATCGCAGATGGTTGTCTGGACCGTAGGCGGCGATGTGTTCATCGCGATACTTGTCAAAAGCTCCCATGAGCTTCTCGAAGTACTCCTTGCCACCAACATCGCGCATGTGTGCTGTCGAGAAATTGGTGTGCATCCCGGACCCGTTCCAGTCTCCCTTGATCGGCTTGCAGTAGAACTCGATATCGAGTCCATACTTCTCAGCCAGTCGAATCATTAGGTAGCGGGCAACCCACATGTCGTCTCCCGCCTTCTTGGAGCCTTCGGAGAAGATTTGGAATTCCCATTGACCCTTGGCGACTTCGGCGTTGATCCCTTCGAGCTTGATACCGGCATCGAGGGTGATGTCGATATGCTCGTCAACGACCTGTCGCGCGATGTCTCCGACGTTCTTGTAGCCGACACCGGTGTAGTAAGGACCTTGAGGACCGGGATAGCCGTCAACGGGGAAGCCGAGCGGATGACCGTCGTCAAAGAAGAAATACTCTTGCTCGAAGCCGATCCATAGATCGGCCATGTCATCTACCAGTGCTCGGAAATTCGATGGGTGGGGTTGGCCGTTGGGGAGCAACACCTCGCACATGACCAAGAAACCATTTTTCCGGGTACTGTCCGGATACATGGCGACAGGCC
>CAYXFO010000104.1:0-11784 GCA_964464255.1 uncultured Pirellula sp. | reverse complement strand
GCAATTGGGCGAATCGCTTTAGTTTGCGGTTCAATGCCTCCACCGAATCGGTGATAAGCGTTGGCAGAAACAACTCAGTGCCGTCGCGATCCAAGGCCTGGCATGCATCCCTCCAGAGTTCCTCACCTAGTTCGCTCGCGTTGAAATCGACTCCTGCGATACCATTGATCTGTAGGTCGACGTAGCGAATCGCTTCTCGGATTGTCTTAGGGTCGCGATTGCGATCGTTCATGACATGCTGCAGAGACACAAAAAAAATCCGCTATCGATGCTTGTGCATCGACAGCGGATCAAGATGACACATGTCTATTTATAGCAAAGACTTGATTACGACTGGAGGCGAACTCTCAGGACATCTCCCAGGAATTCGTCGATGCCTTCTTCCTCTTCTTCAGCGTTGGCTACCAGGCTAGCGAGGTAACTGTCGAGGCTCGACTGGCTGGAGGTCCGGGACGCTGAAGCGATCTGAGGACCAATCTCTGAGACCAAGGAATCAACCGCGCTTGTCTCGGCAACCAAATTTCCAGTCGCTGGGAAGTTGTTTGAGACGATCTCGACAGGTGGCGCGGCGGTTCCTTCTCCCTCACCTCCGATAAGCGACCCGTTCAATTCGTTGATGATGAGAAGGGCATCGAGCGGAGTGAAGTAACCGTCGGAGTCGACATCAACGTAGTAGTTCTCTCCTGCTTCCCCTTCAGGACTTCCGCCATTGCCTCTTCCTGGCAAGGAACCGCCCTGCCCTTGATTCAGGAGATTGATCAGAAGGAGAACATCGATCGGGGAGACGAAGCCGTCATTGTTGACATCGAAGCGATTGTTCGGGTTGGTGTAACCCTCGCCACCCCCACCCGAGCCGCCGATGGTCAGAGTAGCGGGTACATACGCGATCTTGTCTATTGGAACAGCATTTCGGTCTCCATAGACGAGCGTATCGTGGAACGGAGTAACATCCGCCGGATCGCTCGCGAATCGAGCGATACCTTGTACATTTGCTCTCATCTTGATAACGAACTGCAACCTCTCTGTGGTGTCGAGTCTCGCTTCGGTTGAGAACGAACCAACTTCATTGATCAAGCCTGGGATGATGATGTCGCCCGACTGACCATTCGGGTAATCGCCCGAGAATGCAACGTCGAATCCGAGACTATTGGTGGATGTCTTAACACCGACCAGGGTCCGGTCATAGATGATATCCTGGAAGGCTGCGAAGACGCCACGATCTTGGCCGGTTTGAAGAGGTCGGAGGTCCTGAACGTATCCGCGAAGCTGGAACTCTTGACCTACTTGGATGCTGCTGATGACATCTTTAGTAGGATTCGAAGGATCTGGTACAGAGTTGATCGGGTAAGCTCGAAGAGTCAAGCGAACCTGATCGTCTGCCGAGGTATTGCCTACCTGCACCGTGACTGACGCTGTGGATAGGAATCCTCGCGAATCGGCAATTGTGTAGGTAAACTGGTCGGTGAAGCCGGGATTAGTCGGGTCGGTGGTGAAGGGGACGTATTGAATACGATCGTCTGATGTGGAACTGGTATTTCGAGTATCGACCGACACTGCACCGAATCGAGGCTGAGTTAGGTCGCTAATACGGAGGGGTCCTGCAGTTCCTACGATGTCGTTCCGCAATACATCGATAAAGGAAGTGGTGTTGAGACTTAAAGGAGCAGGGCTGTCATCGACTGCGAACGGAAGTTCCACACCGCGTGGGAGAACTTCGATCGTAGATCTCAGGTAGCGAACCTTTTCCACTGCGACAGGGGAATTGGGTGGGTTGAAGAGAACGACGTCCGTATTGGGTGATTGATTTGCAGGATCGCCTGCGAAATCCGCCAATCCAGCAGAATTCGCTGTAAAGGTCAGTTTTTGGAACAGCGTCGGTCTGCCTTCAAATGGCGGAGGGTTATTTCCATCGACAAAGGCACCCAGAGACTGAATGACGCCTGGGAACTGAGCGGTACCGGATACGCCCAGGGTATACCTGCCTTGAGGAGCATTTGCAAAGTCCAACGGCGTGTTGCTACCAGGGCTTGCTGGCATGACAAGCTTGGAACTGTAGAGAAGGTCGAGGTAGGCTGCGAATACACCTGGATTCTGGACGGTAACGGGTGGAGACTGGCCAGCACCACGTTCGGGGCGAAGGTCGTAGGTGTAAACAAAAACTTGGAACTGGTCGCCTTGGACAACGCGACTGATGGGTTGGTTGGCCATGTTGAAGAATGCGAAGCTGAATTGGACATCGTCATCCAATCGGTCGCCACCCAGGGTGTGTACGGTCACATTTGCAGTCGTCGTCTTGCCGGCACCGTCCACCGCTGTGTACGTGAATCGCTCTGTCCCACCGAAGGATGGGCTAGACGGAGTGTAGCGGATGCTCAGACCGCCACTGCCGATCGTCGCAGTGCCTCCCTTGTCTGGACGCGAGACACCTGTGATGGTCAACGCGCCGTTTCGTCCTTCAATGTCGTTCAGCAAAACGTTCAAGGGGAACGACTGAGAACCAGAGGGTATGTCGAATGAGTCGTCGACGGCGACTGGATCAACGAATTGCAGCACCACGCTGACATTGACGGTCGCTTCTTCCCGTTTATTCGAACTGTAGACCACCGTGTATTTAAATGTCTCCTGGCCGAAGAAGCCTCGTGCTGGCGTGTAACGCAATACATTGCCCGCACCAACAATGACCGAGCCACCTTGTGATGGTTGGCTGACCAGTATCTGTGCTATCGGATCGCTTGGGGAAATGAAGTCGTTGGCAAGCACATCGAATTGATTCGAAACACTGTTGCGAACGACGGTAAAGCGATCGTCTTGAAGATTGCGTCGAGGGCCATCAGAAATGTTGAAGATGTAATCTTCGACTTCACCTGCTGCGGCGCGGCCCGTGGGACCGATTCCGGTCACCGAGGAAAGTCGGAAGCGAGCAGCTGTTCGGCTGACTGCGTTCGACGGCGTCGTGAAATTGATGATATTGTCGCCAGCATTCACGACGAGATTAGTCGTGATTTGCTCGCCTGGATCACCCCAGACGCCGTTGCCGTTGAAATCGATCCAGGCATTAACGTACGCGGCGATACCTGCGGTATTGGTGACGTTGATGCGAAGAGAGTTTTGGGAATCACCTCGGATGATCGGGCTGAGTAGAGTGATTCCATCTTCGTCGTCTACGGCAGCATTGAGATCATCGCCATCGGCATTCGTTGAATTCGCACCATCGAATTCCGCATCCCAATTCGTTCCTAACCGGAAGCCTGGGAGAAAACCGGCAGATGCTCCGTTCTGAGCTCGAGTCGTCGCGTAAGGAGCGGGGGCATCGCCCCAGTCGGCTGATTCGCGGTTTCCGAAATCGAAACCGGCTAGTGGAGTTGAGCCATCGTAGACTGCAGTGTGGAAGCCCGATGCAGGGAAAGTTTGAACAAATCCAGCGTCGACGACTTCACGGATTTGGAAGGTCCCGGCTTGCGGTGGGGTCAGAGTGTAAGAACCATCCGCCTTGGTCAAAGTGGCTGGTTCACCAATGTCGGGTCGGGCATCGCCATCGAGGTCGAGGTAGACGTAAACGCCAGCCAACCCGGGTTCACTTGCGTCTCGAATCCCGTCGCCGTTGACGTCAAGCCACTTGAAGCCGCTAGCCCCGACCTGTGGGAACACGGCACCGAAGTTCGCAGCGGCAGCCGCGCCAAGCGTTACCGTGACTGTCTTCACTAATTCTGTAGATGTCGAAGGGATCCAGCCAGCGGGATAAACAGTTCGAAGGTTGTAAGTGCCCGCGCCGATACCAATGTTGTACCGGCCCGAGGCATCGGTCGTGGCACTGGGTTCCCCGTTGTCGCGTACACCGTTGTTGTTCAAGTCGACGTAGACTTGCCATGGGGACAGGCCGCCCTCGCCGCCATCTTGCCGTGCGTTGCGATTGTTGTCGTTGTAAACCAAGCCAGAAATCGAGCCACCACGCGTTCCGGTCGACAGAGCGAATGCAAGATTGATAGCATGATTAACTGTACCGGTTAGCCCCTCCGCAGTATCCGGACTAAATGCATAGCGATCTCGGCCAAACGTGATATTTACATCGTCTGCGGTTCCAAAGATACCATCCCGTCCGACACCCAGTCGCGACGTTTCCAATGGTTGACCTCCGCTGTCCATCAACTGTAGGTTAAGATTGGTGTTCTCTTGATGTCTTGCGCCAAAAAAGTGCCCGGCTTCGTGGCTCGCTGTTTGACCGATTGCCATGGCGAGAACGTCAATCAGGCTTTTTGATGCGGCTCGTGGTATCGTATCAATACCTTCGTTAAAAAACGTTTCTGGCAGAACGACGGCGGTTTCTTCGCGAGCGAAGTTTCCGATATCAAGACTCTGTGCGATGCCGCGAGTAGCGATCCCTAGATCGAATTCTCCGCCACCGATGATGATTCGCGAAACGTTTGGTAAACCCCACGGATCCGCGTGGTCGCGGCTGTTTCTGATATCAATGTCAAACAGACCAGGAATGCCATCTCGCGTGTAGTATCCGTTTCCTCCTTGATTTGGGATAGTTGTCAAGTAATTTTGTCTGATTCGGTCGATGACGCGATCGATCAGCAAGCTCTCTTCGGAACGATCGATACCGAACTGCTCAACGGTATCAATCATTGGGGGGATTCTTACCGAAGTGTTTGGAAGGTCATTTCCGAAAATACGGCCGTTGAAAGTGGCGCCGTTAAAATCTAGGAACAGAATCTGGCGGGTGCCTATCGCTTCCGCTTCAAAGGAACTTCGGAAGACACTCAGCCTGAGGCTGTAAGTTCCAATTCCGTTGGCGATTCGAAAAGTGTGAAGACCAGTAGTCTGTACCACACTGGCGAAGGCAGCAGTAGCGGACGACGATGCCAAAGGACTGACCTCTGGTATTCTTCCTCCCAATGAAACTGGCAGCAACTGATTTGTTGTAGCGCCGATTAACTCACTACCGTTGGGTTCAGATATCGAAACGTCCGCGACGAAGCGTTGAGGCGTCACGAGTTCTACTTTGACAAAATCCCCCGCTCGGAGATTAGCAGAAAAAAGATCCTCATCGAAGGTGGTAATGCTGCCGCTCACGGACAGGGCTTGGAGCTGGCCGGGCCCGGTTCCTAGCGGTAGGAGATTGGCCTGCGAGAGAGTGTTGTTCGGTTCCTGCTCGAATAGTTGTGAACCAGCCCCTGCCTCACCAGCACCTTGCGTACCGCCACTACTCCCGCTACCAGACCGCATCTGCGATCTTCGAGCGTACTCTGCAGGGGGTAGATATTCAGGAAGGTCTGCTGTAAATCTTCCGACGGACGGATAATACAACCGCGGATCGTTGAGATTCACAGCCATCAGGCGCCTGTCTTCCAAGGCTTCCATCACTGGGCGGCGTTTCGCTCGAGCTTCTGCTCTTGCAGCCCTGTCCATGGATCGACGACGACGGGAATGAGAGTTTTGCGACATGCTCGTTTCCAAGAAATTGAAGAGACCTTCAGCGCTGACGGCGGACCGAATCGACCTGCGGATGGTTCGTACCACAACCAGTGGGGTCCATAGACGAAACCCTCAGACCGACTCCTTTATGCTAGTTGGACGGTTTTCCGTGTCAACAAAACAGACCTTGACTTACGATGCACAGCACTTTCAGAAAGTTCCTTGGAGGTCGTTAAAGTCACAAATCCTCCGAAATAAATCGAAAGAAATTGTTCCCTCGAGCCCAACTCTCGCTCCGAATTCCCCTGGATTTTCTTGACCGGACGAGCCGCAGGGGGATGGGTGGTTGTCCAATCCTTCGGCTCGCCCGTAAAATCGGAACCCACACGGTATTTTTCCTTACCCAAAACATGAGATGAGCATGGAGAATGCGGTTCTCGACGTGGCTTCAGCGGCCAAGAACGTCGAACAAGCTGTGCAGGCAGGGCTGCTGACCCAGGGAGCGAAGACCCACATCCGGGCATGGTTAACGGAATCGAGATACGCTGCTTATGTCCCAGAACTCTTGGCTCACATCGAGCGAGGTGATTGGAAGAAGCTCGATGATGTTTTCTGGACCATCATTCCGTTTGGAACCGGTGGCAGACGTGGCCGTATGTACCCCATCGGCTCCAATGCGATCAACGACCGAACCATCGGCGAAAGTGCCCAAGGGTTGGCGAACTATATCCTGAGCCTGCCCGAGAAACCCGCAAACCCCGCGTGCGCCATCGCTTACGATACCCGGCATCGCTCCAGGCACTTTGCCGAATTATGCGCTGGAATCATGGTGGCGAACGGCTTCACCGTCTATTTCCTCGACGAGTACCGTTCCACCCCGCAGCTCTCCTTCGCAGTTCGTCATTTCGGGTGTACCTGCGGCATTATGGTGACCGCTTCACATAATCCTCCCAGTGATAATGCTGTCAAAGTGTACTGGTCTACCGGCGGCCAAGTCCTTCCCCCGCATGATGCCCGAATCATCGAAGAAGTGATGCGTTGCGATGCGATTCAGCAGGTTCCTTTCGCACAGGGTTGTAGGGACGGGAAGATCCGCATCGTGACGGACGAAGTCGACCGGGCTTTCGAGCAGGCCGCCCTCCGCACGTCGTGGCCGGGGCCCAGAGACTGCAAAATCATTTTCTCTCCACTGCACGGAGTCGGGAGCTTCGTCGTGCCTCGAGTGCTCAAGAGCGACGGCTTCCTCAACGTGGAAGTGTTTCCGGCGCATGCCGAACCCAATGGCGACTTTCCGAATGTACCCGGTCACGTCAGCAACCCGGAGAACCCGAGGGTGTTCGACGCAATCATTGAGTTTGCAAAGGAAAGAGGTGCGGACCTAGCTCTCGCGACCGATCCCGATTGCGATCGCATGGGATGTGCAGCGCCGATCACTGCTGATTCGTTGGGCCCTTGGGGAACGCTCAACGGAAACCAACTCGGAGCCCTGTTGACTGACTTCGTGTTGAACCAGGCGCACAGTTCAGGCAGGATCGGTCCGGATTCTTACGTCATCAAAACCCTGGTCACCACCGAACTGACTCGCAAAATCGCCGACTCCTATTCGGTCCGGTGCGAGGGGAACATTCACGTCGGCTTCAAATGGATCGCGGGCATCATGGACCAGTGCGGTCCGGAACACTTCTTGTTTGGGACCGAGGAATCCCATGGATTCCTCGCCGGTCAGCACGCTCGGGACAAAGATGGGGCCGTCGCTTGTCTGTTGATGGCCGAACTGGTCGCCCACTTGAAATCGCAGGGACTCACTCTTCATCAGCAATTGGATGCTCTGCTGCTTCGCCACGGCGTCTTCCTGGAAGACCAGATCAACGTCCAAATGGAAGGTAGCGAAGGGATGGCTCAGATGGAACAACTGATGCACAATCTGCGAACCACTCCTCCTTCGATGATCGCTGGTATGAAGGTTGCGGCAGTCCGGGACTATGGAAAACTGTTGGTTCGGACCCCCGACGGTACAGCGTCGCCACTCGACGCGCCGACAGGCAACATGCTCGTTCTCGATTTGGCTCTCCCGGGCCACGCAAGCCCTTCCGGTAATTCCGTCGCGGTTCGCCCCTCGGGTACCGAACCAAAGATCAAATACTATTTATTCGGCATGGAAGAGCTCGCGCCAGGTGAGCCGTTGACGATCGCCAAGAGAAGAGTCCGCGAACGGATCGATCGCTTGAAAACGGGTCTGCGAGAACTAGGAACGTGAGATCTTTGCTAGCAACCTCTTGATCTTGCATCCAATACGATCTGTCCGGTAAAACGGGTTCCATCAAGGGGGGCTAGGGCCGGTCCTCGGTATCGACGGGCGCTTGGAATGGCGTGTTTTTGTCTATGGATTCCATCCGGATTACGATCGACGCATCGCATACTGCCGGCTCGGGAAAGAATACTGGTATCGAGCGAGTGGTGCGCAATTTGTGCCGGAACATCCAAGCCGTTGCTGATGCGCGCAGCTTGGGAGAAACGCAGGTCGCGACCCATATCCATGGTTCTTTTTTCCCGTTGGATGTTCGCCAGACGCAGAGCTTGTCGCGATTAGCGCGTTGGGAATCCGATGTCCAAGCGTTTGTTCCTCATTGGTTGCAAGCCATCCCTCTGGCGATTGCCGACCGATGGCCGAACGGGAAAATGAGGAAGTGGCTGCGCCCGAGTCCAAGTCATCTGGGTGGCTACAAGATTCCTCACATGCTCTACGCTCGCGCGATCAACCTGAACCGCTATTTTCGGGGTGGTGCAGTCATCCCAAGCAATCGCGACCTGTTGATTCTGCCTGATTATTGGAACACGCCTAAGATCTGGGACACGGCAGCCCGTTACCGTCAAGCGGGAGCGTTTGTTGCGACGGTAGTATACGATTTGATCCCCTGGACGCATCCGGAATTCGTCGGCCACAACCGCCGGCAAAAGTTCCGGCAATACCTTGAGGGCGCCATTCGGAATTCGGATTTGATCATCGCGATTTCTCGTACAGTGCGGGACGACATCGTTCGATATATGGACGATCAGATGGATGTTCGATCGGAAAGCTTATGTCGGGACATACGCTCGTTCACGCTGGGGGCGGAGATCCATCAATCCTCGGGTGGGTCGATTCGCCCAGAAATCGCCAGCCTTTTCGCTGCGAGCCAGAGGAACGCCCCCTATCTGATGGTGGGGAGTTTCGATCCGAGAAAAAATCATCGACAGGCCATGGATGCTTTTGATGAACTGTGGAACGTGAATCGTGATTTCAAGCTGTGCATGTTTGGTAGAACGGGTTCGATGTGCGGGGATGTCATGGCTCGCATCCGAAATCATCCCATGCTCAAGCGTGGTCTGTATGTCTTCCACGATGCGAACGATGCGGAACTTCAATATGCTTACCAAAATGCGTCGGGGGTTCTCCTGCCATCGATCGTCGAGGGGTTTGGTCTTCCGATCGTGGAATCGCTTTGGCATGGCAAGCGAACCTTTGTGAGCGATACCCCGATTCACCGCGAGGTGGGTGGTGATCAATGCGATTTCTTTGAACTGGGAAACCCGCGATCTTTAGCAAAGGCGATATTGGATTGGGAGGCGGAACGAGAACGAGTAGGGATCTGGAAGCCGAACATCCATCGCACGATCCCTACCACATGGGAGGGTAGCGCGGTGCAGTTTCTCGATCATTGTCTCGATGCGTATGCTGATCGGAAAGGGAAGACGCTCTCACGGGCGGCTTAGGTGCCGATTCCAAGGGGATTACTCGGTTTTCGACTGGGATCCAGCACCACTGCACACTAGAATCGTGCATCCCTCAAGGAGTCAAACCCAATCATGTCATCGATCTCGAAAGGCCGATTGACGACTGCCCAGTCCGCAGTGCCCCTTCGCCCTGTGGCGGTTGTCGATATCGGTTCGACCAGCGTAAGAATGGCGATCGCAGAGATCGATGGTTCCGGAAACGTTCGGACACTGGATCAAGTTTCGCAAGGCGTGTCGCTCGGCAAAGACACATTCACCTCGCAGCGGATCAGTCGCCGCAGCATCGAAGAGTGTGCACGGGTACTCAAAAGCTATCGCAGGTTGATGCAGGAGTATGGGATCACCAGTCCGGATCAGGTTCGCGTGGTCGCGACCAGTGCCGTCCGTGAAGCCTCCAACCGTCTCGCCTTTATCGATCGCATGTACATCGCGACCGGTTTGGAAGTGGAATCGCTCGACGAAGCAGAGGTCAACCGGATCACCTACATGGGAATCCAGTCGCTGCTGCAATCCAACCCAGTTTTGGCTACGGTCAAGACCATCGTCGTGGAGGTGGGGAGCGGCAGCACGGAAATTTTGGTAGTCAGAGGGGGTAACGTCCTCTATTCGAACACCTATCGACTAGGTTCGCTTCGTATTCTGGAACAAGTAGACAAATTCAAAACCTCGCATGCCAAGCAGCGAGCGATCATCGAAACCCAAATCCGCAGGTTGGTGCACCAGATCTACGAACATGTCGACGCGGGCAAAGAAATTCAGATCGTCGCACTTGGCGGCGATATGCGGTTGGCAGTCTCCAACATCGAAGGGGTGAAAACCGAAAAATCCCTGCGGTCGGTTGGCACCGACCGATTGATGGAGTTCGCTCGTGCGATTGGCAACCTCAATGAAGATGAACTGGTCAGCCGCTATTCGATCAGCTACTCCGATGCCGAAACGCTTTGGCCAGCGCTCATGAGCTACGCACTGCTCGCCCGAGAATTCAACTGTCCGGTCATCCACGTTGCCGAAACAAACCTGCGCGACGGACTGCTCCACGATATGGCAGTTCGAGATGCTTGGACTGCCGAGTTTCGAAACCAAATCGTCCGCTCTGCCATCAATCTCGGTCGGAAAATGACATTTGATGAACCCCATGCGCGGCATGTGGCGAGCCTCTCAAGAAAGCTTTTCGCAGATTTGATCGAGGACCATCAGCTCGACCAACGGATGGAGTTGATACTCTACCTAGCGGCCATCCTGCATGAGATAGGAATGTTCATCAATGCCAGAAGCCATCACAAGCATGCGATGTACTTGATTCAAAACAGCGAACTGTTTGGCCTCTCCGAGAAGGACCAACTACTCGTTTCCTTGGTGGTTCGATATCATCGCCGCTCGTCGCCGCAGCCCGATCACGAGGGGTATTCCATGCTGGACAGGAACGATCGGGTCGCGGTCGCGAAACTATCCGCTATTCTGCGACTTGCCATCGCGTTGGACGAATCCCGCTCCCAGCGGATCAGCAATATTCGGTGTCGCCATGAAGAGGACCGGTTGGTGATCATCACCCACGGAATCGAGGACGTGTCGCTCGAGCAACTGACGGTTCGGCAGTCGGGCGAATTATTCGAAGAAGTCTTCGGCATGCGCGTGCTGCTTCGAAGCGACAAGCACTGATCGCTACAGTTGCTCCCAAGCGAGCATGATCTTGTCGATTTCGAGCCAGAACATCGCTAGCGAGCCAAGGATCATGCCAATCCCCATCACGATCCATGTCATCCCCCCGCGGTTCGACGGGGCGGATTGCAATTTTTCGGTGACTAATTTCTCGAGTCGATACCAGCCCACAATGTCCTGAGACCGTCCGCACCGGGTCAGTTGTGCAGCCCGGTCCGTTGCATTCGCAGGTTCCACGATGGCGCGAATCCCTAATTCCGGAACCACGAGTATCGAATCCTCCCACGAGTGTGCGATGTTTTGTTCCTCAAGGACACGGTTCAGGATTCCTCGTAGACCCTCTGCATTCGAACCGTAGAGGGTCCATTGCGGCCCGCGATTCAAGGAGATGAACAAAACAACAAATGCGTAGAGGCACAGAAGAAAAAACCAAGTCCAACCACCTAGAAGCGAGTAGGCGGCATTTGGGAAGAACAGTTCCATCGGGCCGACCACCATCAATCCAACGACCCCCAATCCAAACAGCAGCGTGTCCTGAGCGGCGTTGATCAGCATCGGATGAGATCGCTGGTAAAGATAACCGATCAATACCCAATATAATCCTATCGGCCCTAGGGCGATGGCATAACGAACGTAATCCATTGCACCCCTTTCGTTCAATCAAGAGTTCTCCGCTGGTTCGCAAAGCGGACAGACTTCGCGAGGAATAGCGCGTTGCTCGAAATTCATCTCTACTATCGTATCGTACAGGATTTTTCTGCATCGATCGCAACCACCCTTGAGGGATTCCCAGTCCCACAGGTCGACGGAAACGATTCGGCCGGTCGCAGAGAGATTTTCTAGGGCCGCTCTGAGGGTGGACTCGACGAGAGGAAGTGTCGGGTGGGCCCAAAGTCGCCTCTCTTCCAAGCGATCGATCCACCCGTTGCCCCG
>CAYXFO010000103.1:0-11850 GCA_964464255.1 uncultured Pirellula sp. | reverse complement strand
ATTGGGATCAAACAGTTCGGAACGCAAGGGTCTAGGCATAACGGGTTTCTCCTCGGCCGACCAGGATAGCAGAAGGGGGAGGCATGTCAAATAGGTGGGTGGCACGTAATTTGTTTCCCCTCCCCGACGTGGGGCGAGGGGGAGATGGGAATTGGGAGATGGGAATTCGGGAAGAACCTTAGATACGCTTGAACATTTTATCGAGCTGCTGACGCGAGAAGACCAGTGCGGTCGGGCGGCCGTGGGGGCAGTGATGCGTGTCGCGATACAAATGGCGTTGCTCGAGCAATGAACTGATTTCCTGAGGCGATAAACGATCTCCCGCTTTCACCGCCGCCTTGCACGCCATCATGTTCATGATGTCATCGAGCAAATCCTGCGGATTGACCTTCTTGCCACCGTTGATGAGCGTGTCGAGAATCTGTTTGAGCATCTCTGCGGGGGCCATCTTTGCCAGGACCGATGGATACGAAGAGATCAATACGGTGTCTCCTCCGAACGGCTCAATTTCTATCCCTATTTCTGCGAGCATCTCTTTGGCCTCAATCGCCGTAGCTGCCTCGCTCGGAGCTAAATGGACTGTCTCTGGGACGAGTAAACGTTGGCGTTCGAGCGACTTCGACAAGATCTTAGCCTTGATCTGCTCGAACAGGATCCGTTCATGCAACGCATGCTGATCGATGACGACCATGCCGTCTTCATCCTCAGTCACAAGATAGGTATGTAGTACTTGGCAGCCTGTGATTCCCGCGTGACCCAACAATGGATCGGGGCTGGATGTGTGCGGACTCTGGGTGCTTGAAGTCGTCGGGCCAGCGAGGGCGTTGGGGTTCGCAGGATCGACGAACGGATCGGTCCGGCCCCCAAAATTCGGAAACGGACGAAAGTCGGGGACGCGACGCGGATCGATTGGATCGAAATGAATATCACGAGCGGCCGGGAGAGCGTGGCTCTGCTGCCGAGCCCAGGTCATCAGCTCCGTTCCCGACCCGCTCCGATCGACCGGTTCGATCGATGCCGCGCCCGCACCGACCAGCGCCGCAGGCTCGCGGTCCGGCACCGCAGCCTTGGCCACAAGATCGGTCGTCAGAAACTTATGTCGAAGCGCATTGAGCAATCGGCTGTAGAGTGCCCCGCTATCCGCGAACCGAACTTCGATCTTCGTAGGATGGACGTTGACGTCGATCGCCTTCGGGTCGAGTTCCAGTTGCAGAAAGCAAATCGGCAATCGGCCCACCATCAGCAGACCGCGATAGGCTTCGCCGAGCGCGTGCTGCAGCGAACGATCCCTAATGTAGCGGCCGTTGAGGAACAGGAACTGAAGTCGGTTGTTGGTGCGCGAGACGCTCGGGTCAGCGACGTAACCGCGGATGCGAACGTGCTCGTCCGCGTGCTCGACCGGGATCAACGCATCGCCGACTTCGTCGCCGTAGAACGCGCGAATCCGCTCGACCCATCGCTCGGTCGGTGGCAAGTCATGCAGCACTCGGTCGTTGCTGGTCAGGGTCATGTGAACCGATGGGAATGCCAATGCGATACGTGCAAAGGCATCGACCACATGAGCCATCTCGGTTTGTGGAGCCTTCAGAAATTTGCGTCGCACCGGGGTGTTGAAGAACAAGTGCCGTACCTCGATCGAGGTTCCGATGTTCATCGCGCACGGTTTGATCGGCTCAAGCGTCCCTCCCTCGCAGCGCAGCTCGAAGCCGCTATCGGAGGTGGAGATGCGACTGCGCAAGGTCAAGTGACTCACCTCGGCGATCGAGGCCAAGGCCTCACCGCGAAACCCTAATGTGCGCACATCGAATAAGTCATCGCTGCTGGCCAGCTTGCTCGTCGCATGCGGAGCGAGTGCCAGTTCGAGTTGGTCGGCGTCGATGCCGCAACCGTTGTCGGTGATCCGGATCAGGTCCGTACCACCTCCGTCGATTGCGATTTCAACGTGCCTGGCCCCCGCATCGATGCTGTTCTCCAGCAGTTCCTTGACGACGCTCGCCGGGCGTTCGATCACCTCGCCAGCGGCAATCTTGTTCACCAATCCAACAGGGAGCTTGCGTATCTGCGGCATCCGTACTCTCTTCGGTCAACAGTTTTCAGGCAACGGCCTTCAGGCAACAGTCTTCACATCATTGACAACCCGATAGTTTACCGCGCCCATGGAAATCCGAGAAGCGTTCCACATCCCGCAAGCGGGAATCGTCGACTATACTGGGAAGTGTTGTTCGACGTGTCACGGCTCGGCCACGTTCGCATTGGAAGGCACCCTTATGAGACGATCCTGTATTTTGCAAGCAATTCCCCTAGCCTTTTTGTTTTTCTGCATGGAGGGGGCGATGGCCCAGGAACCCAATGCAAATAACGCTCCGCCGTCCGATCCTATCAAGGCCTTTGAACCCCGAGAGTTCGTGGGTACCAATGGAGTCCCCTTGAAGTACCGGCTGATCAAGCCGTTGGGATACCAGCCGGGCAAAAAGTACCCGCTGGTTCTGTTCTTGCACGGTGCGGGAGAGCGAGGTGACGACAACACCGTCACGCTCAAGCATGCCGCGAAAGATTTTGCAGACCCCGCACGCCGGGCAAAATATCCTGCGTACATCGTGATCCCTCAATGCCCTAAAGAGAAGAAATGGTCCGAGGTCGATTGGTCCAAGGAGTCGAGTGCGTTACCCGAGTCCGCGAGCGACTCGATGCAGAGCATCAAAGAACTGCTCGACGAGATGATCGAAAATGCCGGAGTCGATAACGATCGCGTTTACATCACGGGGCTATCGATGGGTGGCTATGGAACATGGGATGCAATCGCACGTTACCCAGGATTTTTTGCTGCGGCGGCTCCTATTTGCGGCGGTGGAGACCCCAAGACGGTGGACCGTTTCAAGAAGTTACCGATTTGGTGTTTTCACGGTGCTAAAGATAGGGTCGTGAAACCCATTCGTTCCCAAGAAATGGTCGCAGCCCTACAAAAAGTTGGTTCGGATATCCGATATACAGAATACCCGGACGCCGAACACGACAGCTGGTCCGCTACTTACTCCAACCCAGAACTCTACGAGTGGATGTTCTCCAAACGGCGCCTAAGCGAGTAGTTGCCTTAGTTGAAACGTTGGGAGTACGGAAAATTAACAACATGCTGCACCGAAGTTGTAATGCGCCTGGACTCATCTGCTGCTTGGCTTCGCTATTTCTCGGATTCCTTGCAAGCTTCCACGCGCACGGCCAAGAGCAAACCAACAATGAGCAAACCAGCACTGAGCAAACCAGCACTGAGCAAACCAAGCAAGAGCCTGCTCCAGTGACCAAAGTGGTCGATTTTTCTCGGGACATCGCACCGATACTCTTGAAGCGATGCGTGGAGTGCCATGAGGGAGAGAAAGCAAAGAATGGCTTTGTCGTCGGCGATCGAGAAGCAGTCATGGGCTTTGTCACTGCAGGCTCCGCGGCTGACAGTTCACTCTGGACAGATTATCTGGTTGCGCCCGAATCCACTCTCACTAAACTAAGTTTGAGGATGCCACCCGACGCACCATTGCCAGCCGCAGAGTTGGCGATCCTCAAGACATGGATGGATGAAGGTGCTTCTTGGCCAGAGGGAGCAACTTTGAGCGATAAGCCATCCGAGGTTGCCTCGACTGAACCATCAAACACGCCCCCTTGGTTTCGAGCGATCGGCTATTTGCATCCTGCGATCGTCCACTTCCCGATCGCCTTGCTGACCATCGCCGCCTTGAGTGTGTTGGTTTCTTATATGTTTGGCGAACGGTACACTCAGTTCGCTTTCAATTGCTTGGTTCTGGGATTCCTCTTCTCGATCGCATCGGCAGTGCTCGGCTGGTCGTTTGCCGAAAGTCGGGGTTATGGAGACTGGTCCAAGATGATGTCCTCCAGTTCATCGGAGGACGAAGCGAGTATCTTCCTTCATCGCTGGGTCGGATCTGCGGTTGCTATTGTCGGTGTGGTAGTCGTTATCGCAGGTTGGCGAAATGGTCAAAGCGATGGAACACGACCGGGGCATTTCTGGCGCATTGGCGTGCTTGTACTTGCTGTCCTCGTCGGATGGGTCGGGCATGAGGGGGGCGAGCTTGTGTACGGCGATCTGATTGGAAAAGCGATGTCTCACTTCTCCAAGTGAGATTTCCAGCGTTGGATTTGCTGAGCCACATGTTCGGGATGGCTCGAACCTGCCGAACGGTAGGATGCGACCGCGCCCTGGATCGATAGGCTGCTTCGCAGGGATGCATCAAAGCTCGGATCGACTTGATGCAATTCGTCATCGGTCAATTCGATCAGTGGGACCCCTCGCTTCTTGGCAATTGCAACAAGTGCGCCGACTTGATGATGCGCCGTCCGTTGCGGGATGCCGCGTTGAATAAGAGCTTCCATCAATGCGGTGGCATCGAGGTATCCTTGGTCCATGCGAGATGAGATCGACGCCGTTTGCAACTCGGAATCTCTTACGATCGGGGCGGCCATCTCCAAGCATGCCATCACCGTGTCAAACGCATCGAACAGGGGAGGCTTGTCCTCTTGCAGATCGCGATTGTAGGCCAGCGGCAGTCCCTTGAGCAGAACGAGAAGCGATTGCAGATTGCCCAGAACGCGTGCCGATTTGCCTCGGGTCAGTTCGAGCGTGTCGGGGTTGACCTTTTGCGGCATGATCGAGCTGCCGGTGCAGTAACGCTGGGGCAATTTCAGGAACCCGAATTCCGTGGTGGACCACAGGATCCATTCCTCGGCCCAACCACTCAAATGCAGGCCGATCAGGGAAAGGACAAAGACCGACTCGACGGCAAAATCTCGATCGCTGCTGATATCGATGCTGTTGCTGGCAACCGATTCAAATCCCAACAGTTCGGCAGTATAGTGCCGATCGATGGGAATACTGGTCCCTGCCACGGCAGCTCCACCGAGGGGACTGATATTGACCCTTCGACGGCAATCCGCCAATCGCCCTCGATCCCGTTCGAGTTTCTCGATATAGGCGAGCCAATAATGCGATGCCAAGACAGGCTGAGCTCGCTGCAGATGGGTATATGCTGGAATGATGACACCCGCATCGCGATCGCAGCGGCTGAGGAACGCTCGCTGCAGTTCGATGAGCAGTTGATCGACGCGATCCAGAGCATCCCGGACCCACAGCCGCAGATCGGTAGAGACTTGATCGTTGCGAGATCGCCCCGTGTGGAGTTTGCGACCGACATCGCCCAGGGCTTCGATGAGCGCGTGCTCGATGTGCATATGGATATCTTCGAGCTCGATTCGGAAGGGGAATTCGCCTCGATCCAAACGGGCTTCGATGGCCTTGAGTTCCCGTTCGATGGCCGACAGTTCGTCTGGGGCGAGCAAGCCTTGCCGACAAAGCATGGTGGCGTGCGCGATTGAGCCTCGGATATCGTGCTTGTAGAGCCGGTAATCGTAGGAGATGCTCTCGCTGAAACGGGCCAAGGCATCGTCCATGGAATCGGAGAATACGCCACTGCGGGATGGGGAAGCCACGGGAACAACCTATCGAGGGGTGGGATCATGAAATCGATGAGACATGGTTCTAAATCCTGCGGGCTACTTTGACTAGTCCGGCATCGGACAAGGGACGTGTCGGACATGGAAAACGCCGATCCTCGCGAAATCGAAAAATGAAACAAAGATCTCCGTGGTATACTACGGCATCGCGATTCAGCAGATGCTAAATAAGCAGATGCGAAACAAGTCGAATGTAGAACCATCGATGAGGAGCAAAATATGGGGCTTGATCGCTCGTCCATCCACATCTTTGCCTGGCTGTTGGCAGCGCTCGTAACTCCCGCCATGGCTCAGGACGAGATCTTCTCTGGTCCCCAGAAGGGCGAGTCCCTATCGGGATTTCTTTTTCGGCCGATCCTGGGGGTGCAGAAGGATACCGAGGGGGATCTTCCAACCGAAGTCGATCCGGTGAAAAACGCGGAGGAGCGACCGGTGCTGCTCGTCTTCGTTCATGAAATCAATCGCCCGGTTATCGCGATGACGCGTACCCTGACCCGCTACGCGAAGACTCGCGAAAAAGATGGATTGAGTACCTCGGTCATCCTGTTGGCCGACGACATCTCCCATGGAGAAGCGATGCTCAAGCGAGTGCAACATGCGCTCACTCCCGGAGTCGTCATTGGCGTTTCGCTCGACGGTCGCGAAGGCCCCGGTGCACTCGGGCTGAATCGGTCCGTGCAGATGACGATCTTGATCGCAAAGTCGAAAACGGTTACTGCGAACTATGCATTGGTCCAACCAAGTCTTCAAGCGGATTTGCCGAAAGTCGTCGCTTCGATCGTTGAACAAGTGGGTGGACCGATTCCCGAACTGAGTGAGCTGCTCGACAAACCGGACGAAGCGTCGATGCGACCGCGTGATGACAAGTCCAGCGTCGATCCGGACCGAATGCGATCACTGATGCGTCCGCTGATCCAGAAGGATGCGTCGGACGAGCAGGTCGACACCGCTGCGAAAGCGATCGAGCAAGCCTGCAAAGAAGATTCCGAAATACGGAAAGAGGTCGTCCGCATCGCAAAGACGATCGTGGAAAGCGGCAAGCTCGAAAATTACGGAACGGCCCGCGCTCAATCGGTCCTTCGTCGATGGGCGGAAAGGCCAGGAGAAACCGATGGGGATTGAACTGTCATCGGCCCGGAAACTTTCTCGTGCGATGCTGTTCGCGGTCGTATCGCTGGCGTGTATGTCTGTAGCGATTGCCAACGACTTGCATGACGATCGAGCGATTGACTTCGATAGCGATGTGGTTCCGATCTTGACCAAGCATGGTTGCAACGCGGGTGCTTGCCATGGAGCGGCCGCCGGTCGCGGTCAATTTCCGTTGTCTCTTTTCGGCAGCAATCCCGATGCCGATTACGAAGCGATCGTCCATGCGTTTCAAGGGCGACGCATCCACTTGCAGGAACCGGAGTCGAGTTTGCTATTGGCCAAGCCGAGCGGCCGAATCGCTCATGAGGGAGGAGAGATCTTCGACCCATCGAGCTCGACGGCACTCCTTCTGCACCGATGGATCGAACAGGGTGCGAGCCGCGGCGCAAAGAGAACATTGACATCGTTTCGTATCGAATGGCAACGTATTGATTCCGACAGGCATCGTATACAACTGCGCGCCTTGGCTAGTATGGATGAAGCCGATGAAGCCGAAGTTACCGACCGCGTTCGATTCAGCGTCGATCCGAGCGACTCGCTCCCATGGGATCCCGATCAGGCAATCATTGATCTGGATCGTCCAGGTCGATTCATTGTTTTGGCCCGCTATATGCGGCGTGTGGTTCCTGTGATTCTGGAGCGTCCCTGGAACGAACCATTGGACAGCGCGAAGAAACAAACGGGTGCCGGATGGATCGATGCGGAAATCGATCGCCAACTCGATGCGATGGGACTGGGACGCGCGCCAGAGGTCGAAGAGTCGGCATGGATGCGCCGAACCTGTCTCGATTTGACGGGACGATTGCCGACGCTGCAACAACTTGAGCAATACGATGCGATCGATCCATCGATGCGGCGTCAAGCGTGGGTAGATCAACTGCTAAGCAGTCCCGAGTATGTCGAGTATTGGACCAACCGCATGGCCCGTTTGTTGGGATTGCGGGGGCTGCCCAATGAGCCGCAGGTCGTCGAGTCCTTCGCGCAGTGGATTCGTCGATCGGTCGATGAAGATCGACCTTTTCCAGAGATGGTTCGCGAGTTGCTGACGAGCAGCGGTGATTCGCATTCCATCGGTGCTGCCAATTTCTCTCGATTGGCAGGCGATCCGCGCAGCCATGCCGAAGTGGTCGCGCGAACCTTTATGGGAGTTCGTTTGCAATGCGCTAATTGCCATGATCACCCCTTCGATCGTTGGACACAGGACGATTACCACGGTTTGGCCGCGGTGTTTGCGGGAATCGATCGCGGCCGCGTGGTTCGGTTGGGTTCGCGCGGCGAAGTGACCAATCTCAAGACCATGCAAGCCGCTCGTCCGAGGATACCCGGCGTCCGCTTCCTGGAGTCTGCTGATCTTCATGACCTGGGAGTCGATGCGTTCGCGAAGTGGATTGTCGATCCGGGCAATCCGGTTTTGGCCCGCGTGATGGTCAATCGGGTTTGGGGCGAGATGATGGGGAGAGGGTTGGTTCATCCGATCGACGATTTTCGAGAAACGAATCCTGCGTCCCATCCTGAGTTGCTCGATCGGCTGGTTGCTTTTTATCGTTCCGAGGGCTATCGACTTCGACCGTTGTTGCGTCAGATCGCGCTCAGTCGCGTCTATTCGAGATCGCCAGTCGAAATGGAACTTGGAGTGAGCGAAGTCTTCTACCATTGCGGTATTGCCCGACCCTTGGAGCCCGAGGTCCTTTTCGATGCTGTTCATGACGTGCTCGAAGTGCCAAGTATCGACCCGAGTCATGGGAAGGAGTTTCGAGCAGTCCAGTGGATCGATGCGAACGTTTCGAATGAATCGTTGGATATTCTCGGCCGCTGCTCCAGACCGGAGAGGTGCAACGTATCGGCTGGATCATTCGGACTCGAGCGCCAGTTGCATTGGCTGCAAGGAGAACTGGTACAAAGGCCGCTTCTGTCGGGATCGACATTCTTCGATCGCTTCATCGAATCTGGAGCAGATGACCGAACGATTATTGAGAACGCCTATCGAAGAGTCTATTCTCGTTTACCGAGTCCGACCGAAATCGAACTCTGGTTGCCGCAGGTGCCGGCTTCGGCGAACCAGCGAAGGGAATGGTATCAAGATTGGGTCTGGAGTCTGCTCAGTAGTTCTGAATTCATGAATAGGTGAATCGATGCCATCGTTCATTCCAGCCAAAACCCTGATGCGCCGCGATCTGATTCGCATCGGATGTCTGTTTCCTTTTGGCTGGATCGGAGCGGACCGAGCCATGGCTGCGACGACGAACCATGTCGGATTCGGCACTGCAAAATCCTGTATCGTTCTTTGGCTCGATGGCGGTCCGAGCCATTTGGAAATGTGGGATCCCAAAGTCGATGTTCCCGCCGAAGTGCGTGGCCCGTTCGGGACGATCCCGACCCGGATTCCTGGAATCCATTTCTCGGAAGGCTTAGTGCGATGCGCGAGTTTGGCCGATCGCATGACGATCATTCGCTCGATGACCAGTCCGCTCGGGGAACATGGCTTAGCCAATCATTACCTTCTCACCGGCCATCATCCATCGCCGTCGATTGTCTACCCAAGCCTAGGTTCCCTCGTCGCGAATCAGCGCCGCGGAAACTTCGGCGCACTTCCTTGTTATGTCGCAGCCCCTGAAATTCGAACCGGCATGGGAGCTGGTTTTCTTGGAGCCGAATCAGAACCCTTCTTAGTGCGAACGGCCAAGCAGGGTGGAGCATTGACGGCTCGAGACTTGGACTTCTATCCCGGTATGGATGCGAGCAGGCTTCAGCGACGTCGCGAGATGCTTTTGCGTATCGAGGAAAACCATCAGCAAAAACAAGGAACCCATAGCATCAAATCCTCGCGATTTGATAGTGCATTCGGGATGCTCGCGTCCGATTCGCTCCGTCAAGCGTTCGATCTGAATGAGGAACCCGAGGGGACCCAAGCGAAGTATGGCATGCGGACCTTTGGCCAGGGCTGCTTGCTCGCCCGGCGACTGGTCGAGCGGGAAGTGCCCTTTGTAACCGTGGTGCAGACCGGCTGGGATACTCACGAGAATATTGTGTTGCAATTGCGGGACGGTTACGCGGGAGCCAAGGAAGGAGTCGGTTTGATACCAACTTTCGATCAAGCTGCCGGGGCGTTGATTGAGGATCTTGAGGAACGAGGACTGCTCGACCAAACGCTGGTCATTGCGATGGGAGAATTCGGTCGTACGCCGAAGCTGAATCCGCGTGGAGGGCGCGATCACTGGCCACGCGTATTCAGCATGATGATGTGCGGTGGCGGACTTCCTCGAGGCTTGGTTTTGGGAGCCAGCGACCGTGTCGGAGAAAGTCCCGCGCGCGACCCCGTCGAGCCGGCGGATCTCATTCATACGCTCTGTATGCGATTGGGAATCGACCCCCACTCGCGAATCATGAGCAACGATGGTCGCCCCGTTCCGATCAATGCTCACGGAAAGTCGATCGATGCGCTCGGATAATCGGTGCTCCCGTCGCGTTTGGCTGCGACGCGGCGCATCGGTTACAGCCTTTGCCGCAATGCATGCAAGCAGAGGCAATACGAGCCTAGCGATCTCGCACGATCGGCGAGCAACCACCATGCGATGGGATGGCGAAATGGGGAACCTATTCGTCGCGTATGATGAAGTCGTCGAAGTACTTGATGTTCAAACGCAACGCCCCCTTCAGACGATCGAAGTGGGGATGAAAAAGGTCTTCGATATTGCCTTGGATTCAAAACGCCAACGGCTCCTTATTGCAGGAGGGGATCCGGGGGAGCGAGGTATCGTGGAACTGCGGGAATGGCCCGGCGGGAGGTTGCTGCATGCTTACTCCTACGAAGGTGACGTTGTGACGCGGGTGCGATGGTCTCCTGACGACGATCGATGGCTGGAAACGGATTGGCATGGATCGTGTCGTGTCCGAGATATCGCCGAGCCGCATTTAGTCCGTTTCGGAGGACATGCTCGTACGGTATTGGCAGCGGCTTGGTCCGATTCGCAGCCTTGGTTGGCAACATCGGGGGTTGAGCCCGCGATCCAATTATGGAATTCCCAAAACGGTGCATGGATTCGTTCTCTTGATTTGCATACAAGGCCGGTCTTTGCGTTAGCGTTTGTGCGTCCCGATCAGGCTCAAGAGGATTACTTGATATCCGTAGGCGAGGATGGGACGGTTCGCCTTTGGCAGCCGCGTATCGGCCGATTGGTGCGATTTGCTCGCCTACCTTCGAATCCCCTGCTCGCGGAATGGATGGGGCAAGGATTGCGAGTAGCGGTAGCATTGGTTGATGGAAGCGTGGTTGAAGTGGACCTCAAGGACCTCTCGATCTATCCCTGGATCGCCAGCGATCCGAATCGAATCCTGGCACTGACGGTATCCGGGAATCGACAGAAATTGTGTATTGCTCGTTCTTCCGGTTTGTCCCTTCACCCGTATTTAGTTCATCATGGGACAAACGAGGAAACCTTGAGGAGAGTTAAAGACGATGAATGAACTGAAGGCATGCCGCTACGGCCAAATGCTGTTCAACCGGTTCGACCGGTATATCGGTCGTTCGTTGCAGGTATACGGTGAATTCTCCGAGGGGGAGTGCGAGGTGTTTCGGCAAATTGTTCGGCCCGGAAATACCGTTGTTGAGGTGGGTGCCAACATCGGCACTCATACAGTCCCGCTAGCACAGTGGGTGGGCCCCCAGGGACGCGTGCTCGCGTTTGAGCCACAACGAGTTGTTTTTCAAAACCTCTGTGCGAATATGGCTCTCAACAGTCTGCTGAATGTCCATTGTTATCAGCAGGCTGTCGGTTCGGAGGCGGGTTCGATTATTGTACCGTTCTTGGATTATCAATCGGAAAACAATTTCGGCGGTCTGGGTTTAGGAACCTTTACACGCGGGGAGAGTGTTCCGCTGGTTACCATCGATGCGGTGGATTTGAGTGCTTGCGATTTCCTCAAGCTCGATGTTGAGGGTATGGAGCGCGAGGCTTTGCTCGGCGGACGGAAGACGATCGACAAATACAAGCCGGTGATTTATGTAGAGAACGATCGCAAGGATCGGTCCGATGATCTCATTCGCACGCTCGATCAGTTGGGCTATGCTATGTATTGGCATCTGCCTCCGTATTTCAACCCGAACAACTTCGCTGGGAATTCAGAAGATATTTTTGGGAATCTCGTTTCCAAGAACATGATCTGCTTTCATCAATCGCGACCTCA
>CAYXFO010000102.1:0-11998 GCA_964464255.1 uncultured Pirellula sp. | reverse complement strand
GAAGTGGGACGGTCTGAGACTCGACACCAAGCGACGCTGGAAGATGGTGGATCATGGCACTTGGGCTCGATACTTTATTGAGTTTATCGAGCCAGCCAAGAAGCTAGAGATTCGGGTTCTGTCGCTCGATACCCATGAGAACGGACGCCGTTTTGCAACTCGCGTACGAATCGTTGCACCGCTAAAGATTTTCGCGCGTGTCAGCCAATTTCAGCGAGATATCCAGTGGATCAGCGTGTCCATGCAAGCAGATGCAACGGTCGCTTTGGAAATCGATTTGGAGGTTGGGATCCGGATCAATCCGTTGGTCTTTCCGCCGGATGTGGAGTTTTCTCCCAAGGCCACGCGGGCCGAAGCACAACTGCTCGAATTCGAAATGCATCGTCTGAGCCAAATCCATGGCGATCTCGCGGAGTGGCTCGGGAAAGGGATCCGCAAGATCCTCGATCGCAAACTCGTTGAATACAACGACAAGCTCGTTGCAAAGATCAATGATGGCCTGGCAAAGCAGAAAGATCGGTTGAAGTTATCCGCTCAAGAGTGGCTCTCGAGCACATTCAACAAGAATGCATCGAGCCGTTGATGCAATCCATCAAACGCCGCGCATGGGTTGCGATATCCAACTCATTGAGCAACTCCTGCGAGACCGATCGACGCCGAGGATGCGTACCAATCGCCCGCCTGAGGACTTGGACGAGATCCACGATCGAATCGTGCTGATAGAGCCATCCTGCAGGATGTTCCGGGAAGGATTGAATGCGACGATGCAATTCAGGAAACGCGCCGTGGTTTGGCATCACATAGGGCAAACCCATGCTGACTGCTTCCAGCAGAAATCTTCCCTTGGGCTCCGCGTAAACCGTAGGAACACAGAACAGATCCAGAGATCGCAAAAAATCCAGCTTGCCCTCACGGTCTACCGAACCGGCATAGTCCCACTGGAACGACTCATGGGATTGCGATAACGATTGCAAGGCACCCCTTTGCTGCTCCCAGAATTCCTGATGCTGTGGCCCCATCCATCCTGCCAATCGCAATCGAAGCGGTGGATGCGCTCCCGATTCGTTGAGTAGGGCACCGAAGGCTTGCACGATATTGTGAAGCCCTTTTTCGGGGGCCATGCGAGCCAAATAGCCGACGGTGGTTGGGTGAATAGTTGTTTGAACTCCAGTTGCAGATTCCCTCACATCGGGATCGCCTGCCTGGAATTCCTGGGTGGCGATGGCAAGAGGGACTAGGTGCAATTTCTCTGGAGGAATGTGAAGTCGAAGAGCCATCGATTGGCCATAGGCCTCTGAGTGAACGATGAAACCATCCACCTCCGGCACCAGGGCTTGCATCAGTTTCTCGCAGATCAAACGGTCCTGGGGAGCTAGGGAATCCAGAAAGATATCGTCTCCTTGGAGAGTCACAAAAACGGGTGAACCCAGACGTTTCTTCAGGACCGCAATCGCACCGCCGATCAGCAGATTGGTGAGCACGATGACATCGGGACGGATATCGGATTCAAGCCAAAGGAGCAGACGCTCGAATTCCTTTTTCTGCTTTCCTTGAAACCCCTGCAGCATGGAAATACTCAAAGCACCGAGCAGTTCGGGAGAAGTTTTGCCAGCATCTTTAGTTAGCCAACGAATCAGCCACGGTTGATTGAAGATCGCGTCGACAACCCGCGGGACCCGCGACATCCAACCGAGTTTTTGCTGTAGGTAGACATTGACTCCTCCCAGGAAGACGCGGGGCACGCTCACATCGTCGTCATCGGTGCGAATGGGTGTGTAGACGGGAACAAGGAGACAATCGTGACCATCGCGGATAAGTGCGCGTGCGACTGCGTTGTCGTTCATGCACGAACCACAGAACATTCCGGCAGCGCCAGCGGTTAGATAAGCGATCTTCATGATTTGGGAAAGTGTAGCGAAGGGGCAAAAGGTTCCAACCGCAACTGGAAGCTGGGTAAACTTTGCAGCCGAACAAACGTTGGCTCGGAGAACGTTTCGCCAACCGGCAAGGTCAACGCAAGTTATTGCTGCCGTGCATTTTCTGGAAAATGCAACCGACTGCTCAAGGGGATTTCACTAGGTGGCCGATAGCATCGCATGTCGTCGCATCTTGCCTCGGTTGCCTCGGTAACCTTGGGCGAATGAAAGGCGAAATTGCCGGTGACCCAAAACTGATCGAGTCGATGGATGGCTCGGCCGGCAACCGTAACCCGTCCCATCAAGCAACTTGCTAGAGGGGCGTCGCGGAACATGGATGGCTGATGAAGGATTTAGGAATCATCATCGGCCGGGATGTGAGGCTAACGAAGTCAAGGGCGGTCGTGGAAACACGATTGCAACAGCCGCGCCAGTCGAGGGCGATTTCGGCGGCGACTTCGTGCGCCGAAATCGGTCTCAACTCCACCATGGAACAAAGATGTCGGGAAATGGTCAGTGACCCAATGTACATAGGGAGATTTGGTTCGATGAAGTGGAACATTCTTGTAGGTTCGATGGTTTTGGGCGCTAGCCTCTGCGGACAAAGCTTTGGCGGCGACCTGTTGCATCGACTTTTGGGTGGAAACGGCTGCGGAGCAAAAAGCTCTTGCTGTGACACCTCTGTTTGTGATCCGACTTGCGGCGCTGAAATCGCTGCTTGCGATCCTTGTGGTAAGGGTCCATCCTGTGGCGCTGAACAAGCTCCATGCGGATCGGGCTGTGGCTCAGGTCCTTCTTGCGGTGCAGAGATCGCTTCCTGCGGTCCTTGCAATGCAGCTCCAAGCTGCGGCGCTGAAGTAGCCTGTGCAGATCCTTGTGGAACTCCAGTTTGTGTCCGTACTCCGGTTCTTGACAAGCTCAAGGGTCTGAAGTGCAAGCTGGTTGCTTTCAAGAATCGTCTGCATGCCCATGCCAACCGTGGTTGCGACACTGGCTGCAGCGCTCCTTGCGCTCCAAGCTGCGGTGCTGAATCTCCATGCGGAGGTTCGGTTGGTCCTACCTGTGGTGCTGAAATCGCTTCTTGCGGTCCTTGCAACGCAGCTCCAACCTGCGGTGCAGAAATCGCTTGCAACGATCCTTGTGCAGCTCCCGCTTGCGATAGCGGTTGCGGAAGCAAGAAGCGTCACGGCGGTCTGCTTAGCAAGCTGTTCAGCCACAAGAAGGGTTGTGACAGCATCGCTTGCGACGCTTGCCCAACCGCTGGTTGCTCGTCCTGCACCGGTACGGCTGCTCCTGCTGCCGCACCAGCTGCTGCACCTGTTACCCCAGCACCAGCTGCTGATCCGCATGCATACATGAACACCAATCGTCGTGTCATTCAAGCTAGCAGCACCCGAGTTCGCTAATTGCGACCCCGATTGCTAGACTTCAGACATGACGACACAGAAAATCGGCCCGCCAGAAATGGCGGGCCGATTTTTTGCTTTTAAGGCTCTTGCTTTTGCTCCTCTCACTCACTGTGAGTTCATCGCTCGACTAGCTCGCAGCTCTTCGACCGCCAGTCGAAATTCCTCGGGGCTGATCCCGTAGCGGGATAGAACCCTTTCCATCAGACCGCCTGCGTGCTCGCAATGTCCCACTCGCTCGGAATGGCTCTTGGCAACCAACTGCCGTTGCGACTTCTTAGCAGCCGTCAAAAAGCAATCGCTGGCCCCCTCACTCTTGATCGTGTTTGGTGCGTCCCACTGAAACGTTTGTTGTACTAGTTGCGGCTTGGATGATTTAGCCTTGCCTTTAGTCCTGTTCGCTGCCGACGGTCTGCTGAGTGTTGCGGAGTTGGTCATGTTTTTTCAGCTTTCGTATTTCAAACGGGATCTCACTGGCGGCCACAAAACCCGGGGCCGACACACACAAGAATCGCAGGGGTCGTGACACGTCCGGTCACTCTGCCGAAAAAGATGAGAATTCCGGAAAAATCGTGTGGCTGATCGCTGGTCGTTAAGAAGGGGTAGGAACCGGTCACCCCTTGAGGGTAGGATGATTCGGTATGGATGATGTTTCTTCGAACCCCCGACACACACTGTTTTGGAAAGTGTAACGCCAGTGACCTCCGTCCCAATCAACTCCATGATCCTGAATCGCGAACGCTTGTTGGAACGTTTCCTGCAATACGTTCGGATCGGTTCGTCCGCGAATCCTCACACCAGCGACTACCCAAGCAGCCGCGGCCAATGGCTATTGGGGCAACTTCTGGTCGAGCAACTGAAAGGGATGGGAATCGACGATGCCGAACAGGATGAGCATGGGTTGGTATGGGGTACGGTCCCTGCAACCATCGATGGTCCGGTTCCGACCATCCTATTCAACGCCCACTTGGACACTTCCCCGGAAGCACCCGGAGATCGCTGCCAACCGCAAGTCATCGAAAACTATCG
The DNA here is from genome assembly GCA_964464255.1 of uncultured Pirellula sp. Taxonomy (GTDB): domain Bacteria; phylum Planctomycetota; class Planctomycetia; order Pirellulales; family Pirellulaceae; genus JBKCUI01. The sequence goes on along the minus strand of CAYXFO010000102.1, from coordinate 7,647 downwards.
AGGTGGCGATATCCCCCTTGAATCGGGTGAAGTCATCCGCTTTGCCGAGACCCCAGAGCTGTCCGATCTCATTGGCCACACCCTGATCACTACCGACGGAAGAACGTTGCTAGGTGGCGATGATAAAGCGGGGGTGGCAGCCATCATGGAATTGGCCCAACACTTGATGGAGCGGCCCAACTTGCCGCACGGTCCTATCCGGATTCTTTTCACCTGCGACGAAGAGATCGGTCGAGGAGCAAAGCACTTCCAGACCCATCGAACCAAGGCAATCGCTGGTTACACGCTCGATGGAGGTGGCGAGGGGGTTCTCGATATCGAAAACTTTTCGGCCGATATGGCTACCGTCCAGTTCCGGGGCTACAACATTCATCCCGCTTTGGGGAAGGGACGGATGGTCAACGCCATTCGCGCAGCATCGGAACTGGTCGCCTCCCTCCCGGTCGATCGCCTATCTCCTGAATCTACCGATGGTCGCGATGGCTTCATTCATCCGTATGAAGCGACCGGCAGTGTGGCACAGGCCAGCGTGCAGTTTCTGCTCCGCGATTTCGATACCGGCAAGCTCAAAGAGTACGGGGCGATGATCCATCAGTTGGCTCAAAAAATCTGCGAGCGCAATCCCAAACTCACCTACGAATGCGAAATCGTCGAGCAGTATCGGAACATGGCAGATCACCTGCGATCGTTCCCAATCGCCGCCGACTTGGCCGAACAGGCTTACGCGAAGCTTGGGATCCCTTGCACTCGAGGTTCGATACGGGGCGGCACCGATGGAGCGCAGATGACGGCTATGGGACTTCCCACCCCGAATCTATCCGTCGGCCAATACAATATTCACTCGGTCAAGGAATTCGCGTCGCTCGATCAAATGGCCCGTGCCGTTCAGCATGCCATTGTGCTGGCCGAGTTGTGGCAAGACCAAGGACGATCGTGATGCGACCTCGGTCTCTCTTGCGTATGAAAACAGCTATCGACCAACCAAATAAACCGCGAGCGAACCGAAGCCACGTGCCAAGTCGTACACACGGATCGCGTCTCTTGCAGGTACGTCATCGCTCGGATCGATCACCAACGGGAGATCGGGTCGAATCCCGATGATCGCTTTCATCCTCCCCGCTAAGACATCCACCGATTCGATCTGTTCGTCGTTCAGTCGATAACGGACCCGATCCCCTTCGATCGCGATCTTGATAATACAGTCCGACAAGTCCGAGTCGGTTGGCTTGGGAATGTCATCCGCCTTGTTGCCTGCTTGCGATTGCGATTCCGCCGATACGGCACTGGGCAAAAGTTGTTCGAGCTTTTGGAACGAAGCTGTGGTCAAAAAGAAGATCAACAGGAGAAACACCACGTCGATCATGGGAGTCATGGTGGAATCGAACCCGGAGCGGTCCTTTTGAGATGAGAATCGCGTCTTCATCGACTCGCTCCTTCGTAGACAGAGAAGACGACGTCTGATTGGCCGGTCAACGCAATCGTTTTCAACAATTTCGAGATCGCTGCATACGGAACGGTTTGATCGGTGCGAATCCTGATGCGGATGGGCTGGTTACCCTCCGCTTGAACACGGGTGAAGATGGCAGACTGGAGTTGGGTCAGGTCTGCCGTGACGCCTCCGATTTGATAGGTGCCATCGCGGGGGACCTGGATAGTCAGGGTCGGTCGATCGGAAAAATCCCCGATCCCCGAAGTCGCCGACGGCAAATCTAGGGGAAGAAAATTCTCTTGTTTGGCCAAATGGCTGCTGACCAAAAAGAAGATGATCAACAGGAAGGTCACGTCGATCATGGGGGTCAAATTGATCGCGACACGGCCGGTACCGCGGTAACTCGGGATTCTCATTGTGTGACTATTGTAGCCTTTCCAGGCGGCAGACCAAGTAACGGGATCACAAGCCGTGGCATGGGAAAATGACGGTTGCGCAAGGGTTTGCGGATTTCAGGGATCTCCGACTGCGGGCTCTGAGCAAGGTTAGAGAATCGCCCATTGTGGGCTGTCACTGGTAGCATTTCTGTCCGCTGGCGAATAGACTCTCGGGAACATTTTGGACTGTTTGTTTTCCTCCAACTCCTTCCATCAAGCGCATTGACATGAGCTCTACGACAGACAACTCAGGGGCAACTGCCCCTAACGCCCATCGGCTTTTGTGGGCGGGATTCATGGCCATTCTCGCAGCGGGTGTCGGTTTTTCAATCCGCGCCGGTATTTTAAGCCAATGGGCAGAGAAGTTTGGTTTTACGATGACCGAACTAGGCCAGATCACCGGTGGTGGTCTGACTGGATTTGGAATCATCATTCTTCTGAGTTCGTTTCTCGCTGATTCGCTCGGTTATGGACGATTGATGAGCTTGGCATTCCTGACCCATTTGGTTTCAGCAATTCTGACTTTGGCAGCAGGCTATGCGTTTGCTTCTGGGGGCAAGGACGCAGCGTTCCAATGTTTGTTCTGGGGAATGTTCTTGTTCGCTATCGGCAACGGTATTGCCGAAGCGGTGGTTAACCCTTTGGTTGCAACGTTGTTTCCCAACAACAAAACACACTACTTGAACATTCTTCATGCGGGCTGGCCCGGAGGATTGATTGTAGGCGGATTGGCTTCTTACTTCATGAATCCAGACGGTGGCAAACCGGTTTCTTGGGAAGTACAGATATCGCTATTTTTGCTTCCGGTGGTTGTCTACGGTGCCATGCTCGTCGGGCAAGCCTTTCCGAAGTCTGAGGCCAGCCAAGCTGGAGTCAGTTTGAGCGAGATGTTCACGCAGGTCTTCGCACCACTGATGTTGGTCTTGTTGTTGATCCATGCTCTCGTCGGATACGTTGAGTTGGGAACCGACTCGTGGATCACCAAAATCACGGGAGCAATTATGGAATCCAAGCAATCGGGCTTGTTGCTGTTTGTCTATACATCGGCTCTTATGTTTTTGTTGAGATTTTTTGCCGGACCTATCGTGCATCGAATCTCCCCTCTAGGTTTGCTCTTCGTTAGCGCTGTCCTGGGTTTTATAGGCCTAAATATGCTCGGCGCAGCAACCACGGTTCTCGCATGCGTCGTTGCAGCTACGGTGTATGCCATCGGCAAAACGTTCCTCTGGCCAACGATGTTGGCGGTCGCATCCGAGCAATTTCCCAAAGGGGGCGCAATCACCATCGGTGCCTTGGGTGGCGTTGGCATGCTCTCAGCAGGCTTGCTCGGTGGACCAGGGATTGGATTCAAGCAGGACTACAACGCGACGACGAATCTCAAAGAAAAGGGGCCAGCGGTTTACGAGCGTTACAAGGCTCCGTCTGAGAATTCCTTCTTTGGTTTCAAAGTTCAAGGGCTTGATGGAGCCAAAGTCGGTGTCCTGGAGGATGGTGGCAAGGAACTTGCACGAGCATCGGAATTAATCAAGAAGGAAGGCCGCACCGACAAGAATAACGAAGAGTTATCGAACTGGTGGAAACAAGCCTCCGAGTCGGCAGATGCAGACAAGAGACTTGTTACCGATGCTGGTCTCTACGGAGGACGACAAGCTTTGAAGCTCACGTCGTTTGTTCCGCTCACCATGGCCGTACTTTACCTGTTGCTGATTTTGTACTTCCGTGCAAGCGGTGGCTACAAAGCCAAGAATGTCGAGGCTCAGGAATCCTCGCACTGACAGCAAAAGGTGTCCCTCAAGAGTCCTGGGTCGGAACAGTTAGCTTTCTAACGTCTCGATCGGACCCTTCCTCTGCAAATCATGGTAGAGACCTAGGTCGCGAACCTATTTCTTGAACGCATCGAGAGCGATTGTCATCGTTCTTTCGACTGCATCAGAGATCATTTGGGAGGTTCCCCAGCGACCTCCGAATGACGGGATGATCAAAATCGTGATCAATGCTGCGAAGACGATCATCATGGGCATCAGCGAATCGCCACTTGAGAGTTTGACCGTCTTGGGGACACTGAACAAACTCCATGCCTTCCGTTCGGGCTGGATTGGCTCGTCGATCTGCTCCAACTCCAACTGTACCTTGCCGTGGTCGAGCAATCTCTTTTTCCGAACCGCGACCTTGCAGTCTTTGTCCAGGATACGGATCCGAGCGTAGCCTCCCACCCGCACCTTCTGGGATGGTTTGTGATCAACGATCGCTGTGAACTGGCAAACACTCATCTCGACAACGTTCATCGGGTACGCACTGCGGCCGATTTCCAGTGTCCCGTGCTGGTTCTCTTCGATGAGTTTGAATCGTACCGCGCTGAGGCTTAATTGCTCCGCGGTGGCTACTTCGGGTTCTTGCGACTGCTGATTATCGGTCATGCCAGACTTGCTCCATAAAATGAGTCTTTTAAGCCTAGGTTTCAGCATCTGGCTGGGGGAAAAACGGCTTCAAGACGCCGCATGAAATCTGCCGATGCGCTAAGGAAAACGGGTTGTAGGGGTCGTAGCGAGGGGCGGGATTGTAAAACTGAGGGAACAAAAAACGATTGTCCTCTAGATTTTGCTCCTCGGTCGAAGTTAAAACTTGGGAATCCTCTTGCGTGAATGTGTGGCTTCAAAATATGCGAGCCTGTGTCCATGGACAGCGAAGCGGTGATGGAAAAAGGGTTCGATCCTCTTGGGATCCGAACGTACAACTCTCTAGGATTCTTTGACGAGATGTTTTCTTCGCCGGGCCAACCTCGCCCCGGCGTTGAGTTCTTGGTCGATCGGTTGGAAAGCCTCCCTCGGGGCGAATTGCAGCGACGTCAACGCGCCGCCGATCACGAATTGCTCAACATGGGGATCACCTTCAACGTCTACGGGCATGCGGCCGGAACCGAAAAGATCTGGCCATTCGACTTGATCCCCCGCGTAATTCTGGAGCGGGAATGGCAAGTCATCGAATCGGGGCTCAAGCAGCGTATTCGTGCGCTCAACATGTTCATCGACGACATGTACCACGAACAGCGCATCGTTCGTGATGGCGTGATGCCGGAGTACATGGTCTCGACCAGCAAAGGCTACCTCAAACAACTGCACGGCATGAATCCATCGCGTGGCATCTGGTGCCACATCACCGGGACCGATTTGGTGCGAGGTGCGGACGGCCAGATCTATGTGCTCGAAGACAATCTCCGATGCCCATCCGGAGTCTCCTATGTGATCGAGAACCGCGAAGTGATGAAGCGGACATTCCCTCAGTTATTCGAAGGGCATAACATCCTGCCCGTTGAGACCTACCCGGAGCAATTGCTGAAGATGCTGCAGTATGTCGCGCCCGCGTCGGCTCGCGATCCCAACGTCGTTGTGCTAACACCCGGTATCTACAACTCGGCCTATTTCGAACACTGTTTCCTCGCACAACAAATGGGAGTCGAGTTGGTCCAAGGCCCCGACTTGGTCGTCAAAGATGGCTACGTATGCATGCGCACAACGAAAGGCTTGCAGCGAGTCGATGTCATCTACCGACGCATCGATGATGATTTCCTCGACCCCGATACCCTTCGCCCAGACTCCACGTTAGGTGTACGCGGACTGATGGACGTCTATCGCTCCGGACGAGTGGCATTGGTCAACGCACCGGGCACCGGCGTGGCGGACGACAAGGCGGTTTATGCCTATGTCCCAAAGATGATCGAATACTATCTCTCGGAAACGATGATTCTGCCGAATGTGCCTACGTACATGTGCGCGGATCCCGAGCAACGCAAATATGTCCTCAGCCACTTGCATGAACTGGTCATCAAGCCCGCCAACGAGTCCGGAGGTTATGGCATCCTGCTCGGACCTCGCGCGACCCGGGACCAAATCGATCAATACCGACACCTTATCGAAACAAATCCCCGGAACTATGTCGCCCAGCCGATGCTCGCCCTATCGACGGTTCCCACCCTCTGCGGCGATACGCTCGAAGGGCGGCACGTCGACCTGCGACCCTACATCCTGTACGGCGAAGATATCTACATCGTCCCCGGTGGCTTGACGCGCGTTGCTCTTGTAAAAGGCTCGTTGGTGGTCAACTCATCCCAAGGGGGTGGCAGCAAGGACACATGGGTCCTCAGGGAAGACTTTTGATTTCCAACCATTCCATCTACGGTTTTCAATATGCTCTCAAGAGTCGCTGATTCGATTTTCTGGATGCGTCGCTACACGGAACGAGCCGAGAATGTGGCTCGGTTCATCGACGTGACACTTAATTTAACCCTGGGGCTCGGCGACCACCTGGATCATCAATGGGAAGCTCTCGTCTACACCACCGGAGACCAGGAACGATTCTTTGAAACCTACCAACATGTAAGCCAAGAGTACGTGATTCGCTTTCTGACATTTGACGAACAGAATCCCAATTCGATTTTGTCGTGCCTGCAATATGCTCGCGAAAACGCACGGCAGAGCCGAGAAATGCTCAGCAGCCAGATGTGGGAAGAACTCAACAAGTTTTATCTCTTCGTGCGCGACAGCCGAAACGATCCGCGAGCCATCGACTCGCCGTTCGAGTTCTTCACTCGAGTCCGACAATTCGGCTATCTAATCGACGGTGTTGTCACGGGTACCATGTCGCACGGGGAAGCGTGGAACTTCGGACGATTGGGCGCGATGCTCGAGCGGGCTGACAAAACTTCGCGCATCCTCGATGTCAAGTACTTCCTGCTCCTTCCCAGTGTCACCGATGTTGGCACCTCCCTCGACATCAGCCAGTGGGGCATGTTGCTGAAGAGTGCTAGCGCACTAGAGATGTACCGTCGGCGTTTCGGGAGACTGTCTCCCAAACTCGTTGCTGCATTCCTCTTGCTCGATCGCGATTTTCCACGAGCGGTCCATTTCTGCATCGCTCTCGCCGAACGATCGCTCCTCTCGATCACGGGTGGGACGCCCGGTAATTTCCGCAACCGACCCGAACAGCTTCTCGGACGTTTGCGAGCCGAATTCGAGTTTCTCGATATCGAAGAAATCATGAACGAAGGACTGCACGATTTCATCGATGGCTTCCAAGGCAAACTCAACTCCATCGGCGAAGCAGTCCAAGAGATGTTCTTCGAAGTCCAGATGGCGTAAGGCTATCACCGGGGCTTCACGACATGAGACCGCACTCTACATGAGACCTCATCTAGGCGTGCGAAGGTCCAATTTGCAACAGCCGAAATCAAACAAGCCCGAGGGTACGGACTTGCTCTTCATAACGTCAGGGCTCAGAGAGTAGTAAATGAACTTCCCGTCTCGCTCGGTGGTTACCAAGCCAGCGTTGAACAGAACACGTAGGTGATGCGACACGTTCGGAAGATCCAAATCCAGGATCGACGAGATGTCGGACACGCTCATCGAGCAGCTTTGCAAAGCCCGAACGATCTGCAATCGCACGGGATCCCCGAGCGCCTTAAGGTAACGCGCGCATCGGGTCGCTTCTTTTTCGTCATCCGATTCCGATTGGGCCATGTCCATCCACCCTTGCAATATCCATCTTATTGACGGCTTCGATAGCCCCGAACGACACACAAACGACCTTTGGTAGTATCGCCTCGTTGACTATTGGATTCAACCCAGATCCCAAGCTTTTGATTTGTATGCCTCTCCTTTTCGGCGGTCGTTGTGTTTGGTTGACAAAGCTTTTTCGCGACGCTAAAACATTCAAGTGATTGTTTGATCGAAGACTCGGCCAGCGTGAACTGCGGGGATTTTCTGAGCGCGGTGATGGGAGTTAGGG
>CAYXFO010000101.1:0-12019 GCA_964464255.1 uncultured Pirellula sp. | reverse complement strand
TGCAGTTGATCGAACCGGGTCAGAAAGCTGCGAAGAGCACGGGAGCGATGGCTGATCGCGCGTTTGACATGAAGACCCAGCTCAGCAAATGTCCGATGGTATTCCAGAACCTCAAACAAGGGATCGTAACCAAACCCCGCGCTCCCACGAGGCTCCCTCAATATGCGGCCCCAGCATTCGCCGCTCGACTCCAAAACAATCCTTCCCTCCGGATCGCTTAAAACCACGGTTGATACATAATAGCCCGATCGGTTGGCATCATCGATTTGCAACATGCAGGCCAAAAGCTTTTCGTTATTGCTCTGGTCGGTCGCACCAGGGCCTGAAAACCTGGCTGATATGACACCGGGTTGACCTCCAAGCGCCGGCACACACAACCCGCTGTCCTCACCGATCGCCCACATGCCGCGCGCCCGAGCCTGCGCGATCGCTTTGAGCCGCGCGTTTTCCATAAAGGTCGATCCCGTCTCCTCGACCTCGATCGCATCGGAAAAATCGGTCGGTGTCTTCAAAGCGAACCCGCGCGGGATTAAATGGGCCTCAAGCTCGATCACCTTCTTCCGATTGCTCGTACCAAGCAAGAGAACTCGGTCCTTCATCAAAGATTCCATCGATGCTTTGCTCATGCGATTCTGTTGACCAAGAGCCTACCAATCAATCGACTGCGTCCAGCAACTGCCACGCGTCCAAACGGTCCGCCAATCGTACCAAATACATCGATCCTGCCATCGCCCCGTGCGCAAGGATCTGTGTGTTTTCATCTCCTACTTTCAGTCGATCCAACACTCGAACTCCCGACGATTCACTCGCGTGCTCCGTTCCGTCACGATCCACTTGCATCAGCAACAAATCCCCCCTCTCGCACTGTACCAACACCCGATCTTGGCTCCCGATCAAACTGCAAAAGCCATCGAGACTCGGATCGGAATAATGGCCAATGCGCTTGAGTTGATTGCCCACGTCAAGCACAAAGAGCCCGCGGTCCACTCCAAAGAGATAGTCACCCATCAAGATCGGAGTATGCGAGTCGCCCGCCAGATCCAAGAACTCAGAGCTCGGCATCGGATCCGCACCTCCCCGGTCAGCCCAAGGATGCATGCGTGTGCCGTTGTTCTCCGAGGTAAGGATCACTCCGCGATTGCTGAGGATCGGTGTCGGAACATTGAAATCGTTGGCGACCCTCGGCTTCACTTCCCAAAGCTTCCTGCCGTCGGTGACATCCCATCCACCGAATGTTCGATAATCGAAACCGATCACTTGCCGTTTGGTCCCCTCGGTCCACTCCACAAGCGATGCATAAGCCGCTTGTCGACCGGGAGCGGTCCAGACCACATCACCCGTTTCCAGATCCAATGCCGCGATCGAAACCGTATCTCCACCCGGCTGAACAATGACATGATCATCGACGACGATAGGTGAGGCTGCATACCCCCATTGCGGCATCACCCCCTGCAGGTCACGAACGAGATGTTTCGACCAAACGACATCTCCGGTTTCCAGATCGAGGCATCGCAGGTCTCCGAATGCGCCCAGCGATACAACGTATGCATCGGTGATCCGCGGCGTCGCGCGAATCGAGTTTCCGTAATCCAAATTCCCGGTGGCTTGATACGTGTGCTGCCAAAATGCTACGCCGCTGATCGTATCCAAACAAGTGATGACATCCATGCCATCGCTTCGATCGCGCGACGTCACGATGACGAATTCATCGGTCGCGGCGACACCGCCAATCCCCTGGTTGGGAAGGGGATAGCTCCACACCGATCGAGCACCCTGAAGCGATGTGGGGAGCCAAGCGACCAACCCATCCCGTTGAACGCCCCGCCACTGCGGCCATGAGTTATCAGCGGCTACTGGCTTTTTTTTTGTGCCCCGTAAAGAACAAAGCCTTCTTTGGTTTCCAGAGCCGTAAGCATCTCCTTCGACTTCATTTGCAGCAGGGCTCGTGCGACCGTATCCAGATCGCTCTTGGGCAAATTCGCGTCGGCGAAAACCGAAATGAAAGGGACGTCATCCGAATTTCCGATGATTCGCAGATCCCCTTTCTTGATCGTGCCACAGCCTTCGAGAAGGGGAGCAGCATAACTGCTGATCACTGCCACTTGCTTCTTGGTCAAGCCGTCTGCTGCCAATTGCTTGGCGGCGATCGAGCATGACGCACATTCGCTACCGTCCGCTGTTTCGAGTTCGAGTTCCTTGAGCGTTTTGCGCGGCGCCGCCGATTTTTCATCGCAATCCTCAGGTCCCCAAAGAATGGAATAGCCCTCGATATCGAGGAGCGTTGCGGCCGGATCGTCTTTCAAGACGACGAACAAACCTCGCTGCATGACGCTCCCTTGCATGTCGGTCAATTGAGCCATCGGCAACAGATCGCGTTTGCTGTTTTTTGCATCATGCCGAATCACCGAATCCTTGCCGATGACCAAGTGGGCCTTTCCGGCGGCTTCCTCTGCGAGGGCTTTGGTCAACGATTCCGACCACACAACGCGGACCTTCTTGCCGGTCTTGTCGGCCAAGTAATCTGCGAGACGCTCATACTTGCGCTGAGCATAGCCCTGGACGCAATCGCACGCCAATGGTGCAGCCATCGGATCCATCACGACGATCGTCCAATCCGCATCTGCAGGCCCATATGGATCAACACCGATTGCCGATCCGATGGATCCCAGGAACATTGCAACAACGACCCAAAGGGAAGTGATCACTCTCGCGCATTTCATGTTCTTATTCTCTCGCTTCCGTTTTTCTCGGTTAGTTTATTTCTCAGGGGTGGTAGGTTTTTCTGTTTCACAGGCTTGGCCATCACAGGTTTTGCCACACGCGTTGGTGGAAATTCTCTTGAATCGGACCGGTTTGTTCTGCATCTTGTTCTCCGGCGAACCGTAGAACCAGAGAACGTCGATCTCTTCATCATTGATCCACTTGACCGTTCCGCCGTAGCTCTGAACATCCTCTTCGATCATGACGAAATCCAATTGATCGTCCGTTTGACCCAGCGCCTTCCACGTCGACTTGCGCTGCGCGGCGGCCTGTGCCATCGCGGCGGCCAAAGCTGCATCATCCGACTCAACGCCATCGGAGGGTATCACCACTTTGAGGATGGTCGATAAGATACCGGCACCTTCTCCATTCTCTTCCTTGCCATCCTTGCCATCCTTGTCTTCGGAAGATTCCTGTTTCTTAGCGGCTGGTTTCGCTTTCACCGCTGGGCGAGCGATCAACGAACCATCGATTGCGAACTCGAGGTGACCGTGACTTTGATTGATGTAACTGTCGATCGATCCCGATCCATCATCCCCTTCTTTGGATGGGTCTTCCATAATTTCCCAGGTTCCGATCAACTTGCGACCCAAGCCTTCCATCGCCATGCGGGATACTTTTTCCTCTTCGGTTTCGGCAGGTGCTTGATCCCTAGGAACCAACACCGCGACGCTCGACTTGTCTTGGTTCATCATGTAGTGCCAATCGCGGGAGGTGTCCCATCCGATGGCAACATGCTTGCAACCGCCACCGACACTCGCGCGTCCGATCAGGCCGAGGAACTCACCATCCTTGCTGAATCGCTTGATATCCCCGATGCTTGATTCGGCAGTGAGAATCTCACCGTTCTCGCAGTAGCGGACATTCATCGGATTGCAGCAGCTGCCGAACCCGTCGGCTTTATCGCGTCCTCGTTGACCCCAACTGTCGAGTCGTTTGCCATCGCGATCGTAGATGCCGACTTTGAACGCGGTGTTTTCAGCGATCAATAGATTCTCGCCGTCGGATTGGATATCGAGCTGACCGCAGCACCCTCCGACATTCTTCACGACAACGGTCGCATTCTCTAAATCATGATCCAATCGATGGATGCTGTAACCATATCCGGCAGCCTTCGGCAGACTGACAAAAATATCCTCTTTGGAGACGGCGATCCCGGTCGCTCGCATCATTTGGCTCAACACCATCTCTTCGCTTTGAACCGCAAAGCTTTCGTCGAATTGCTTGATCATCGTCTGCCACTGCTCTTGCTGCTGCTCAAGCATCTTCAAGCGTCGATCTCGCTTCTTGGCACCCTTTTCATCGTCGGGATCCGCCTTCTCGATCTCCTTCTTCACACGCTTGATTTGCGATTCGATCTGCTCGAGCTGCTGGCTGTAAGAATCGGTAATCGTCTTCTTCTGTTCCTCGGCGGCCTTTTTTAGCTCCTCGACCATCTCTTCACGATTACCGATGTTGGGAGCATCCTTCACGATCTCGACCACTCCCTCGGCTGATAGTCTCGCGATCTTGCCCGATCCTGCGACGAAACATTTTCCGTCCGACGCAAAATTGATCGCTTGCGGAACAAAATCCAATGGGACCTTCCGAACCAAGTCCCCTTCGCCGGTATAAACCATAATCGCTCCCGCGTTGGCTCCGCTGGCGGAAGGGATCGGGCCGCAACACAGATGAAGCATCTTGTCCGGGCCAACGCAAAACGTATTCAAATGAACTGGCGAACTTTTCCAACGTGGAGCAATCGACCGAACTTGCTTGTGGGTGGCAACCGCCTCAACCCCTAGCAGGACCACTGGCATCGATGTAGCCATCGCCGTCGCCATCGCGAAAGAACAAAACCATTTTGCGCGGACCAAGAACTTCGTTCGCATTCGAGTCGCCACGATCGTAGACTCCTTACAGCAATTGTTTGGGGTGGTTGAGGACGAGAAAGGTCTATCCTAAGGAATCCAACCACGGAAAACAATCAGAATCTACTGGATCCACAGTCCTGAGAGATCTTATTCACGAGCGTGCGATCGATCTAGAATTGAGACGTTCGCAACAAACAAACCTTGCGAAACCGTTGGGAAAGCCGCTCCACATCGGCGGAACCCGAGATCGGAGCCAAGCCCAAGCCTTCCACCTCCGTTGGATGGAGAGGCGCCATCAAGTAAACACTTCGCTTGGCCTGCACCGAACGAATCACTGCCGCCGAAAACGCATCCTCGAGATCCCCCCCAAGCAACGTTCGCTCCAATTCATCATCCGGCTCATCGGAAGCGAGTTGCGCGATGCCGTCTGTAATTCGGTCCACATCGCACAGAACCACCAAACATCCCGCTGGTGATAAGAAACTGTCGGCCTTCGCCATCGCGCGAGCGACATTCATCCACGTTTGCTGATCTTTAGACCCTTCAACGCTAGCAATCACTAGATCATGTTTCGCGGTGGCCGGTTCCGTGTAGCTGGCCGCCTCCTGCAGTTGCGATTGAGCGATTCGATAAACCTGCTCCGGATCTCCGCCAAGAATGCCAGCAATCCCTCCATCTTGCGAGGGAACGACCGCTAGGGCGAATTGGACACCCATGAGCCATCCAGCTTCGCGGCTAAGTTTCGACTGCAGATGGAGGTGATGGCGATTGTCGTCGAGCCAAGCGAGATTCCATCGTTGTTTCGTTTTGGCATCTGCGAATCCCGGCGACATGGCATACAGGTCACTGGGGCTGAGCGCTTCGGGATGGCGAATGCAGTAGATCGGAAGAACGACAGCAGCCTCGACCAGATCCCGCTGAATATAAATCGCATCCGCTGATTCGGCGGCGGCGATGTATTCGAGCTGTTCGGGATCGTTTGGGGCATGTTGAATGATGCGCACTCCCTCGCGATCGATTAGCGCTCGCCGCATTGCATCCAAAGGGATGCTTCCTGTCCCCGACAGGACGACGGTGATTTGCTCCGGTTGAAGTTTACGACCGAGCAACCACGCGACCAATTCTTGAACGATTTCCGGACCGCGAGGGACTCCATCTTCGATTGCGATTGCGACCCGATCATCATCGAGAATCGCTAGTCCCAACTCGGGGAAGGCGATCGGTTGAGTGATCGCATCGAGGACCAAATCGCGCACGGACTGATCGGTGGGGGAGCCAGCACAAATCACATCGCGCGCATTCTCGGGTAGGTTGAATTCGAGGCGGTTCGTTCCCGCGGTGATGGAGACTTTGGTTCTTGCGTTCATGTTGACAACATTCGCTGGTAATACTCTGCGTGGCGATCCACCATCTTCTGGGCATCGTGTTCTTGCCGAACATGTTTTCCAGCAGCGTCGATCAGCCGATTTCGCATCGATTGGTCTTGAAGTAATAGGTTGGAGAGGCGCATCAGACGGTCGACTTCTCCGACAGGAAACAATATGCCAGTTTCCCCATCGCGGACAAGCTCTCGATTCCCGGGGATATCACTAGCTATGACCGGCACTCCGACCTGCATGGCTTCGAGAATCGCATTGGATTGCCCTTCGTAGAGGCTACCGTTCCAGAGGAGATCGGCGTGGGGCAGGATGGACATCGCATCCTCTCGATGTCCCACGAGATAGACCTCGGATGCGGCTCGCACGTTGTCGCGATATTCCTCGAGCCGTTGTCGCTCGGGCCCTTCGCCGAGGATAGCATACGACGTATCGCCTCGAAGAACTCGGAGCATTTCCGCCGACCAGATGAGATCCTTGTAATTCTTTTGGGGCCACAGCCTGCCGATCGACAGGATCAGTCGTCTTGCGGGATCGATTCCCAAGCGCGCGAAGGCTTCTTCACGCGTGATCTCGATGCTGGGATCGCGCGGTTCCATGCCGTTGGGTATGACCTCGAAAAGTTTTCGATCGATCCCTTTGGAAGCATAAAAGTCGACGACTCCATGACTGTTGGTGGTGATCCCTCGAGTGAAGCGGGCTAGCATCTTGTCAATTGCCAGATGCAAAGATGATTTCCACGGATCGGCCGACCGTTCGGAGGCCAAGATGCAGCGGACTCCAGCCCATCTCGCAGCGACTCGACCGTATGCATTGGCCGCGAAGATCCAGGTATGGACCAGATCGGGTCGGAGCGATCGAAGCTCCCGAGTCAATCGCCAAAGAGTGCTCGGGTCGAATTTCCCTTTCTTGCCCAGAACGATCAATCGCGTTCGATGCGTATCGAGTTCTTTTTCAAGCGGTCCGGTCCGGGTGAGGACGATGAGCGTCGCATCGAACTGGGTTGGATCGAGTCGATTGGCGAGCATCACCAATTGCTTTTCAGCCCCTCCGCGATCGAGCGTCGGAATGATCCAGCACACATGCTTCTTCATCGGCTGGTTCCGATCGAAGTGGTGCGCAGAATGGTTTCCCATTGGGATATACAAGCCGCAGGGGAGTGCCGATGGGCCAGCGAGTGCGCGCGACATACAGCAGCCTCCGCAATCCATTGCTGACGATGGATCTGCCAATCGAGCAATTGATTGAGAAGATCATTAGAATCCCGGTAACTCTTCATCGGTTGACCTTCTGCGAGCCAGCTTTTGGTCTCTGGTCCTTCGGCAGTGATGACGGGGACATCCGAATGAAGAAACATCAGCGCGGAGAATTGATAAGCGACCGACGGGTTGGAAACGATCGCAAGATCCGCGACCGCTACGATTTCCTCGAGGTCGTCGAAGCCGTCAAACAGCAGGATCTCTCGATGCCAGCCACGATCCTTGATCGCATCCAGGATGTCGACGTGGGCAAACCCGCTTCCCAGGATCCACATCCGGATCGATGCACCCCGATCGAGCAGATCGCAAACCGCTTGGACGACCGGCATCAGCTCACTGGTCTCTGCGGTTCCGTAATGGACGATCAGATCGGTTCTTCCTGGGATGACCAGATCGCTCGAGACTTGGAATAGCGCTGCTGCAGCGGCAGCACGCGACTCTTGCGATCGCTCGACGCGGATCGATGTCCAATCCGGTATTCGATCGATGGAGTGGGAATCGATGGACTGGCCGATCAATGCGCGATGAGCGGCGGCTGAGGGAGCAATGATTCGATCGCATCGACGACATGCATCGGCGGCTGCGGCTGAACCGACGCATTGCCCCTTTGTCACCCCTTGAGTATCCGTGTCGATGGAATACCGAGCGATGACCGGCTTTTTCCATTTGGATGCTTTCGCGGTGATGGCTGCCAGAAGACCATCGGCCCGATCGACATAGATCGAGTCATAGGCATCTACATGTTGGGTCAGCCATGAGACGATCTGTTTCTGAAAATGGGCCTCGTTCCAGTTATTGCGCGGAGGAGGCAGAATCCGAGTGACATTCGCTCTGCGGAGCGTTAGGTTCTCTGGCCAGGAGGGATGCCATCTTGCGGTCAATACATGCAGATCGATACCGCAGGTTCGAAGGCCGTCGACCAATTGCAGCAGACGATGACTGCTGTCGTCGCTCATCGGCCAGAACTTGCGGGTGACTAAGACGAGTCTGTGAACGGATTCGAGGATGCTCAACGTGAAGTACTCAATGCTCAAAGCTTCAGCAGCTGTTTCAGATCGGACTCTTCCAGTACTCCTACATACGGGAGATTGCGATAGAGATCTTCGTAATCTAATCCGTAGCCGACGACGAAGGCGTTGGGAATATCGAAAACGCTGTAATCCGGTCGCTGAGTCACCTTGCTGGTCCCTTCTTTCCTCAAGAACACTGCGGTTCGAATACTCTTGGGACTCAGTTTTTGGAGGCGAGCCGTCACTTCCACAAGCGTATTTCCGGTATCGAAGATATCGTCGATCAGGAGGACATCGCGTCCGCGTATATCGAGCATTCGGCTATCGTCGATCTCGAGTTCCCCCGGGGTCATTTTGCCCCGATACGAACTGACGGCGATCAAGCTGATCCGGACTGGCATCTCGAGTCGGCGTATCAGGTCGGCGAGCATGACCAAGCTGCCGGTCATGATAGCAACAATCGTCAAGGGCGAATCGCCGTAGTGCTCGTGCAGTCGTTTCGCCAAACGCGCGATCCCATCATGAATTTCCTCTTCGCGAATCAATACCTTCATGGATGGATCACCCAGAGCGCGTCCTCGGCACGCAACAGCAAACTCGAAGATGTCACCGCCAGGGTGGAGCGAACCTTGGCATCGAGCTTGATCGTGCCGAGATTCTTAAAATTCGCGCTCGCCGCAATCGCGGTGATCTCGCCGATGTCGGAAACATTCACGATCGCATCCCCTAAGATCACTGGTGATGAGAAAAAATTACCGCCGATTCGCTCGCTCCAAAGCTGTCGGCCATCCTCTAAAGAAATGCACGATACGATTCCCGCATCCGACCACAGGTACAAGTTTCCTCGATAGGCCAGGGGCGTCGGGACATAGGGTGCCGCTCGCGTGATTCGAAAACGCTCCGCTCCTTCCTGCATGTCGAACGCCACGAGCAAATTGTCTTTGCCACCCATGGAGCCGTGACTGGCGATCGCCAAGCCGTCCTCCAAAACCATAGAAGCGCAAACTCGCAAGCGGAAACAATCATGGCTCCACCGGATATCCCCAGTCTTCAGATCCATCCCAAAGATCCCTTGCCCCGTTGTGGCGCACACCAGTTCCGTCGCACCATCGACACTGCGAACTGCAGGGACGCCGTAACAGACTCGTCGCGTCGGCAAAGCTCGTTCCCACACCGTGCTCCCCGTCTCTGCATTCAAGGCGATCATGCGGTCTTCCCCTGGCTGGACGCCTCGTTCGAGTTCCTCCGCATCTTGGCTGTTCAACAGAATCACCAATCCATCCACTAAAACCGGCGATGTTCCAAATCCATGTTGTGAGACATACCGTCCTAGATCGCGCGACCATATCTCTTCACCGCTGTGCGTAAATTTCTTGACAAGCACCCGCTCAGGATCTCCCCAAGCAAACACCACACCGGTTTCGTCGACTGCGGGTGTTGTCGATGCGTAGGAACTGAAGGAATGAAGCCGATGAGGAACACTGGCATAGCTATGTTGCCATTCGATGCTTCCTCGTTTCCAATCGACCGCAATGACATACCGAGATGCATCGTCGGAAAACGAGGACATAAGGTATGCTTTGTCTTCCCAAACAACCGGGGATCCGATGCCGGTACCCGGAAGCGATATCTGCGTCGCCCGATCGACATCCCACGGCCATGCGACTGGACTGGTGCTGACAACGCCCCGTCCTTCAGGGCCTCGAAATCGTGCCCAGGGTTCCGTAGGCGTTTGGCTGTGAAGGCTCGTTGTTGACAGGCACCATGCCATGCTTATGGACACGACTGTTGCGATGAGTTGAAAGCTCTTCATGGGAACATTCGCACTCCTACGGTCAACAAGATATTGGCGTAACGCTGAACGTCTGCGGTCTGTACAGTCAAGATATGATCATCGGTCGCGACCGCTTCATAGAATTTCCATTTGTCGATTGGCTTCAGATCGAGGTCGAGTCCAGCGGCTTTTAAAGTCGCTCGATAATCCGACCAAACGGGTGGATCGCCGTCGAGCGCGTAGGGACCGCTGGTCTCCGTTTGCATGGTGCTTACGGCTTCGATCGGGATGGCGGACACGATCGCCTCGAGCACTTGATTGCATGTCACCACGCCGGGCATCAGATTCAGGCTGACCAGTTCACTTCGCGGCCCCCTTTTGCTGGATGCGGGATAGTTGCCGTCGGCGATCAAAATCGTAGCGTGATGCCCCGCCTCCCCGAGAATTCTCGACAGCACAGGATGGATCAATTGGCTTCGAAGCATAGCGGCGGACCTGGGGCGAAGGGGGAGAGGGCGTGTGACGACCAAACAACCCTTTCAGTGTATCCCATCTTTCACGACCGGCGAAGCGGTCTGGCCAGGGCCGCTGGCGCCGTGCCAACTTCGGCGCACCTACTTGTTTAGGATTTTGGCTGAGCTGGGATGGGCATGCGAACAAGCGGTTCGTGACCGGGCATCCACTGCAGGGGGTCGGCCTCCAGTTCGCGGCGGGCGGCTTGGTTGATGGCGTCGACCAGTTCCGGCTGGCTAAGCAAAGATTCCCGCAGCCCCTGAACGAGGTTTTCTGGCCCCTCAATTCCGGGGATCCCAACACCGTCGGCCACGATCGTGATTGCCGGTGGCTTGTCCCCGAACCCCAACTGGCTTGTAAACGAGCGAAGCCACTGGGCGAGTTTTTCTTGCAGGGGGATCCGATTCGATCCGCTACGAGATGCCGAAAGGTCGGCTGGGTAGTTTCCGGGCTGGTTCGTCGGTTCGGAGATCGGCTCCGATTGGCCATTGTCCGCTCCCTGCGGTGATTGGAACCACTCCCCAAAGGCCTGTGTCGCTTGTTGAGCGAGATTCTGGGCGGTTCGTTGGACGACCGGAATGGTTTTGGGAAGAACTGCCGAAAGGAAGGAAGCGGGAATAGTCATCCGACTCTTTGGTGCCCAAGTTTCGTTCCATAAAACTACTTTTACGCCGCGCGGGATCTTTGCCGAATGGATGGGGTATCGGCATCTGGGATGCCTGGCATGAGTTTTTGGCCTAGGAAAAGTTTGTAAGCTATCGCGACGGAACCGTTATCCAAGGGGTGACGGGAAATGTCTTGATGAATTAACCTAGAAATAACCTCGTCGCGTCCCTGAACTTGTTTTTTTCGCCGTTCGATGATTCTTTTGATCGACAACTACGATTCCTTTACCTACAACCTCGTTCAGAGGCTAGGGGAAATCGACTCGAACCTCGATGTTCAAACTTGGCGAAACGATGCCTTGAGCATTTCGCAGATTCGGGCCATGCGACCCGATCGGATCATTCTGTCCCCTGGGCCATGCACTCCCAATGAGGCTGGTATTTGTTTGGATATCATTAAGGAGTTGCACACCGAGTTTCCGATTCTCGGGGTCTGTCTGGGTCATCAGTCGATCGGCCAGGCTTTTGGTGGTAAAGTGGTTCGCGCGCCGGAACTGATGCATGGAAAAACCGATCGCATCCATCATGACGATCGGGGGATGTTCCACGGGCTTGCCAACCCATTTGTGGCCACACGCTATCATTCCCTCGTAATTCAGCCCGACACATTGCCAAATTGCCTCGAGGTCTCCGCATGGGTGGACGATCTTCGGGGAAATCGGATTATCATGGGGGTGCGTCATCGTGAATATGCGGTCGAAGGCTGGCAGTTTCATCCTGAGAGTTTTCTCACCGAGCCTGGACCGGTATTGTTGGAACGGTTTCTGACCTGGAACGGCCCCGTGACCACCCCATCGTTGTCGTAGATT
>CAYXFO010000100.1:5698-12048 GCA_964464255.1 uncultured Pirellula sp. | reverse complement strand
GCTTTGGGACGGTTCACGAATTGGCCCACTATGCAGCATACATTGTGGCGGGATTGGTGCGGGAACGAGCCGCACTCGGACAAAAGACGGTGATCGGATTGCCGGCCGGTTCCACCCCGCTGTCAACCCTTCGAGAGCTGATTCGACTTCATCGGGACGAAGGACTCGATCTTTCGAACGTGGTCCTCTTTCTGCTCGACGAGTACTACGGTTTACCTCAGGGAAGCCCTCAGTCGCACCGCACTTGGCTGCATGAGCAACTCGTCCAACATGTCAATATTCCGCCCGAACAGGTTCACTGCATGGATGGGAATGTCCATGCGAGCGATGTCGATCTCCATTGTCGACGATTCGACGAAGCCATTCAACAAGAAGGAGGCTTCGATCTGGTTCTGCTTGGGATCGGGATGAATGGGCATATCGGATTCAACGAACCCTTCTCCGCCCGACGCAGCCGCACTCGATTGTGCACCCTGGATCCGATCACTCGCCGAGGTGTCGCAAGCGACTTTTTCGGAGAGGAGAATGTCCCGACGCAGGCGCTCACGGTCGGCCTCAACGCGATCCTATCCGCACGCCGCATCCTGCTTATGGCGATCGGTGAACACAAGGCCAAGATCATCGTCGAAGCGCTCGAGGGTGCAATCACAGAACGGGTCCCCGCATCGTTTCTTCAAGAGCACGGCGATGTCCGAACCCTTCTCGATACGCCTGCAGCGTCGTTGCTCAAGGGATACTCTACTCCATGGAGACTTCGCAACGTCGACTGGAACGATGACCTGATCAAACGAGCAGTGCTATGGTTGTGCAGCCAGACGGGCAAGTCGCTACTCAAGCTCGATTCGGATGACTACCGCGCGCACGATCTACATCAGTTGCTGCGGCATCATGGACCTCCCGAACGGTTGTCGCAGTCGGTCTTTCAATGGATGCTCAATACCATTGACTATCATCCGGCGGGCACAGAGTCGAAACGCGTCCTCTGCTTCAGCCCCCACCCCGATGACGATGTCATCAGCATGGGTGGAACGCTGATCCGCTTGATCAATGATCAACATGATGTGCACATCGCATACATGACCAGCGGCAATATTGCAGTCTTCGATCACGATGCTCGCATGGTCGCCGATCTGGTCTCGGAATACAACCGTATCTTTGGAATCGAGACCGAGCGATCATCGGCTTTGGCGCAAGAAATCCGATCCTCCATTCAAAACAAACGCCCCGGGCAACCCGATACCCAATCTGTTCTGAATATCAAAGGATTGATCCGAAAGAACGAAGCGCGGGCTGGAGCTATCGCCATCGGTTGCAAAGAGAGCAACCTCCACTTCCTCGATCTTCCCTTCTATCGCACCGGGACAATCGCCAAGAATCCTGTCGGGGCTGATGATATCGCCATCCTCGATGAACTCCTACGCCGAGTGATGCCCGACCAGATTTATGTCGCAGGGGACTTGGCCGACCCGCACGGCACACATCGCGTTTGCGCGGAAGCTATCTTCAGCGTACTCTTGAACTGGAAAGCTCGCGGCGAAGCGATTCCCGATGTCCTTTTGTACCGCGGCGCATGGCAAGAGTATCCGCTCCACGAAATCGAAATCGCCGTCCCCTTAAGCCCCAGCGAGATTGCCCTCAAACGACAAGCTATCTTCATGCACGAGAGCCAGAAGGACAAAGCTCTCTTTCCGGGAAGCGATCCTCGGGAATTCTGGCAACGTGCAGAAGATCGCAACCGCGGTACCGCAGACAGCTACAACCGCATCGGGCTTCCCGAGTTCTTCGCTCTCGAAGCGTTCACTCGTTGGAAAGGGAACCCGATCTAATTCGCCGATATGGCGTCGCTGCTGACCGTTGATTCAGTTTCCTCTGCGACAGAGCGGCGACGACGGCGACGTGGCCGAATCGCGGCCCACTCCTTGGTCATCATCTCGAAAACTTCCGGTGACTCGTATCGGGCGATGTTCTTCCCCTCGGGAATCGGACCGATAAGACCGCGAAAGACGGGCATGCCACGAAGATCCAAATCGGTACTGCTGTCATCCACACCGACCTGCGAGTGGGTCTTGAAAATCATTTCCGCCGAATGGAAGTCCCGAATCTTGAGCGAGCCGTCCGCAGCGCGGGTCACAACGCGAAACAAGTCTTTCTTGGCCATGAAGCCTATTCCTTCCAAAAGCAGCAATGAAATGCAGGTCGATGCCCTCCCTCCTTGGATTGAATCGATAGGGTCGTTACCACCCTGAACTTTTTGGTCATGCAGCATCCATGCCACGTGCCTAGGAGAGAACATCGGTTCGCTAGCAAACCGGAATTTGCTTTCTTTGGTTGCTGGCTCGTAACCGTCACGGTCGGCGGAATCCCAACCGGCCTAGTTGGGGCCGAATGGCTACTTAGAGAAGTCGCCTCGGAGAACGCGGCGTTCGATGTCGGCTACTTTATCCATCCGTCGGGCGTGATGCTCGGCGGGAGAGTAGCGAGCACCGACGAAGGAGCGGATGATCTCGTAGGCCAGTTCGGAGCCGATGATGCGAGCTCCGAGGCACAGGACGTTCATATCGTCGTGTTCGACCCCCTGTCTAGCGGAGTAGGTGTCGTGACATACTCCCGCGCGGACGCCTGGGAATTTGTTCGCGGCTACACAAACTCCGACGCCTGAACCACATACGAGGATTCCGCGCTGGATTTCTCCGGCGATCAGTTTCTTGGCGACTGTTTCGGCGAAATCCGGGAAATCGCAGGCATCCGAGGAGTGGGTTCCACAATCGACGGCTTCGACCCCGAGCCGGCCGAGAAACTTCACAACGTC
Source organism: uncultured Pirellula sp. (assembly GCA_964464255.1). Lineage (GTDB taxonomy): Bacteria > Planctomycetota > Planctomycetia > Pirellulales > Pirellulaceae > JBKCUI01. Next base: position 9,239 of record CAYXFO010000100.1, on the reverse strand, counting down.
TGTCTTCATGGTGAAGCCAGCGTGGTCACCGGCGATAGCGTACTGGAGAGGTTGTTGGCTCATATCAATCCCGAGAAATGAAAATTGCGCCGTTGATACGATAGGGAATCGTTGTTAAACTTCGTGGCCTGGACGATCCGGTCCCTAGCGAGAGGCGTTGTAAGCCCTTCGCCCGGAACATCCGAAATTCCCTTTACCCCCGTTTTGCTCCGTCGGCCTTCGATCCCGAGAGTTTTATCCCCCAGCAGGAGTTGCGTAAATCGATCTTTTGGATGGTTTCTTTCTTTCCATGCAAAGCGTCGGTTCCCCGAACACTACCGAGGGGTATCCCGGGACTCTCCCGCCGACCGTTGAGCGAGCCTCGCAGGACACAGTTGCATGGTCAATCGCACCCTTATTCGCTCTCTTGAGGACGACAATTTAGAAGATGAATTGAACGCCATGTTTGGCGATTCAGCCGAGGAGATGCTCCTCGATTCCCTCGAAGACGCCAACAAACAGTTTGACGTCAATCAAATCGTCGAGGGCAAAATTGTTGAAATCAACGAAGAGTTTGTCGTCGTTGACGTAGGATTCAAGAGCGAAGGAGCGATCCCCCGGAACGAGTGGGAAGAAGGAGAAGCCCCACCCGAGGTCGGCCAGAAGATCAAGGTCCTGATCGAAGAGGTCGAAGACCAGCACACGAACCTCGAAGAAGTTCGGAACATGATCAGCCTCAGCAAGCGCAAGGCTGAGAAGATCATTCAGTGGGAAACGATGATGTCCTCGGTCCAAGAGGGACAGGTCGTCACCGGTACCGTTACCCGCAAGATCAAGGGCGGCTTGTTGGTCGACATCGGAGTCAACGTATTTTTGCCAGCCAGCCAAGTCGACATCCGCCGCCCGAACGATATCGGCGATTACATCGGCCGCGTTGTTCAGTGCGAAGTTCTCAAGATCGATGAAGCACGCCGCAATATCGTCGTTAGCCGCCGCTCCCTGATCGAGAAGCAGCGCGAAGAAGATCGCGAACACCTGATGGCCGAACTCGAAGTCGGTCAGATCCGCAAGGGTATTGTCAAGAACATCGCCGACTTCGGCGCATTCGTCGACCTCGGCGGTATCGATGGTCTGTTGCACATCACCGACATGAGCTGGGAACGGATCGGCCATCCGACCGAGATGGTTTCCATCGATCAAGAGATCGAAGTCAAGATTTTGCAGATCGATCGAGAGAAGCAAAAGATCGCTCTCGGTCTGAAGCAAAAGCAGAACAACCCATGGACCAACATCGCCGAGAAGTATCCGGTCGGTACAACGGTTCCGGGGGAAGTGGTGAACGTCATGAGCTACGGGGCGTTCGTCAAACTGGAACCGGGCATCGAAGGCTTGGTCCACATCAGCGAAATGTCCTGGACCCGCCGTATCAACCATCCGAGCGAGATGGTTCAGATCGGCGACAAGATCGATGTCAAAATTCTCGGCGTCGATCCTCAAGGCCAGCAGCTCTCCCTGGGTATCAAGCAAACCCAAGCCAACCCTTGGGACGATATCATGCAGCGTTATCCAGAGAACGCGGAAGTCACTGGCAAGGTTCGCAACCTCACCAACTACGGTGCCTTTATCGAACTCGAGGAAGGGATCGACGGCCTGTTGCACGTCTCCGACATGTCGTGGACTCGCAAAATCAGTCATCCCAGCGAAGTTCTTCAAAAGGGACAAGTGGTCAAGTGCCGAGTCCTGAACGTCGATCAAACACGCCGACGCATAGCGCTCGGCATGAAACAACTCGACGATGATCCATGGCATACCACCATCCCCGAGAAGTACAAGCCTGGCCAATTGGTCAGCGGCAAAGTCACCAAGATCACCAACTTCGGCGTCTTTGTGGGCTTGGAAGATAATCTCGAAGGACTCCTCCACATCTCCGAACTCTCCGATCAAAAGGTGGAGAATCCCGAAGATGTGGTCAAAGTCGGGGACGATATCGAAGTGCGTGTTCTCCGCGTCGATAGCGATGAACGCAAGATCGGCTTGTCCCGTCGACGAGTTGATTGGACCGAAGAACAGCATCGCGTCGAAGCTGAGAAGGAACAGCAGCAAATCCAAGCCAAGGTCGACAAACAGGCCGAACTCAAGGGTGGTTTGGGAAGCGAAGGTCCATTGATCAAACCGGCCGAGTAACCCTCGACCGCTGGTCAATCCAAGCAACGAACAACAAACGGCCGGTGCACTTGCATCGGCTGTTTTTGTTGGCGGCTGTTTTTATTTACTGGGTCGAATCCAGATGCTCACGACACTCAACGCACTATTCGTCTACGGAACTCTCAAGGAGGGTCATCTGCGAAGTCGCATGTGGCCTCATGCGCCGCAATCGATCGAGCCAGCGATCGTGCGTGGTCGGCTTCTCGATCTGGGCGCCTATCCAGGTTTGATCGAGGGGGATGAATGGGTTCTCGGCGAATTATGGACCCTCGCGGAGAATCATATGCCTAGGACGCTTGCCGTTTTGGATGAAGTCGAAGGTTACGATTCCATCGCAAACTGCGGACTGTATGTGCGCAGGGCGATCCCCGTCTGGTCGCTTCATTCCCATGACGGCCCATCCCATGAACCAACGCGTCGCGCGTTTACCTATGTGATCGCCGACGAGCATCGAATTGCTACCGCACGCCATATTCATCCCGCCATTTCGGTCGGTGATGAGTTGGCTGCCCAGTGGCCTGATTCCCTGTCGCGCGTTCCTGAGCGACTCGAAGACGAATAGCCATGAAGTCATGAAGTCATAAAGTCTGGGCCTAAGCAGGATGGATCCCCTTTAGGCCGCGTTCGAAACCTTTTTGGAAGGTCGGGTCCACAAACGGACGTAGTGTTCGAGCTGGACAATCCAACGTCTCCGCCGTTTCGCTCTATGGAGTCGTTCCAGTGACCTGCCCTCGAAAAGCTTTTCGTTTTCAGAGGCTTGCTGATCGGTCGGCTCATCCCGATCGGGGTCGATCACGCATCCCACGAAATGACCTCGGGACCGGGGGATGGGGAAGGGACGGCAATCCTCACCCTCGTACGCGAACAAATCGCTGTGGACCAGCATGGAATACTTGAGCCTCGGATAGATCTGGTCCCGCATGAAGTCCTGGTCGTGCCCTTTGCGGTGCCAGACGCTCCATTTCTCGATTAAATGTTCGATGTCGGGAATGGCTCCGCCACGGCACCCCCACATACCTCCCATGACCACCGCCCGATGGCAAGGATGATCGCGCATGACATGCATCCGTCTACCGCTGTCGACCCATTCCTGAACTGCAAGAGCTTCCCGGCGAGTGATTCGAGAATCGGCATCGCGGATGATCACAGCGTCGAGGGAATCATCTCCGGCGGGCAAAAATCTCCAGAACATTCCATCGATCGCCCCGCGTCGTTCCTTGCGAATGACTTCCGCGCCCGAGGCCTTCAGTCGACTCGCGATCGAGTCGTCAATTTCTTGCGAGATATAGAATCGGACCGTCCAACCAGGATAAACGACGGGTGCAAGAACCGCATTGCGTACCGCTCCTTGGTAGTA
>CAYXFO010000100.1:0-5598 GCA_964464255.1 uncultured Pirellula sp. | reverse complement strand
ACATAACCTCGCGCCGGATCATCGTGCACAAACGCATAGGGGACATTGGGTGCTACCTTCGAGAAAACGCGTTCCTCCTCGAAAAGATCCCGATCCCAATGGCACTCTTTGTATCGTGAGTCGTAGGGGATCCCAAGCTGCAGATAAAACAGTTCGTCGAAAAATAGATCTGGGTGCTGCTTGAGAAGGGGGCGAAGTTCGCGATGCCCGACGCAAAGGTAATTATTGCTTGGTATCTGACGAATGATTCTCTCAATCTGTGGCTTCTCTCGCTCGCGATCATCCAAGTCGATGATACGAATTCTCCCTTCATCTCGATACATCCATCGTGTCATCGAAGCGTTCCGAGTCTTGCAGAAAACATGAATTGATCGATTCGATTGCAAGCGTTTGAGTAAATGTCGCACCATCCCGTTGCAGTGGATCATGTCCCCGAGCCCGAGGTGATGGTAAATGAAGAGATCCTCTTCCCAACAGACTTGTTTAAGGGATAGAGATTGAGCGGGACCGCGGATCGCTCCGTCAAACGTTTCTTGGATCGTTGAAAAGATTCGGCTCAAAGTCACCATGATTCCGTTCAATGCTCGCGATCAGATTCGGTCGAATTTTCGCAATGCGAAAGAAATAGCACAAACCAGGCAATTGAGGCAAGGCGGGATAGTGAGCCGATTGGTTCGGAGGAGCATGAGCTGAGGGTCCTCGAGGCCGAATTGATCTAGCTTTCGTCAGTTCCTGTATCGTAGAACCCTTTGTCGCGGAGAGGTCCGCATCGAGCAAACAAGGAATCAGACAGTCATGGCGAGAACGGTCCGGCGCAGAAGCAAACAACGGATCTATTGGGTAGAGATCGGCTTTTTGATTCTAGGTCTTATCGCCCTGCGTCCCTCGCTGGTCAGTGACATTCTCAACATGGGACGAACCCCCGAGCCGTATATCCCCCGAACGCAATTGGTTGGGGATTACAGCAATGATTACTACCGCAACTATCCGAACTCGGGAGGGGTCAGTTCCTACTACCCCGTCTGGAATCAACCAAGTTACCCAACGAGCGATCCGAGAGTTTCCTATGGCGCTCCGTCGAATGTTGCTTGGCCCGATGCTCAGGTCCATCAGTACATTCACAACGGTTCGTCGGCACCTCTGGTCGCTTCACCCACGTTTGGCAATAACCAGTGGAATAACAACACATGGAACAGCAATAGTTTGGCCCCATACTCGGGACCGAACCGATACCCATCCTCAACTCCTGTGTATACCGGCCGATACTAATTCTTGAGGAAGCGAATATGTCGCGCATCGCTAGCAATCTAGACAAACCCATCGCTAATGTTAATTCAGGTACATTGCCGACGGGCGGATTGAATGATATCGACGTAACCAAGTTTCTTGATTTGATGATGACGGAACTACGCAATCAAGATCCATTGAACCCGACCGACAACGCGCAATTGATGGAACAGATTGGACAGTTGCGATCGATTACCGCGAATGATCAATTGATGAGTACGTTGAGCAGCTTCGCAACGACTCAGGAATTCACCACTGCGAGCAGCATGATTGGGAAGAAGATCAAGGGTTTGGATAAAGAAGCAAAAGAGGTGAATGGAGCAGTCTCGAGCGTTTCGGTAAAGATTGACGAAAAAGATCGCTCCAAGCGACAGGTCCAAGTACATGTTGGGAGTCAGATTGTCGATATCAAGAACGTTCGTGAAATCGTCGAGAATTAATTCTCTCGCGTTTTGCGATCGATAGCATTCCTGATATCGACACAGATTCCTCGCTGCTTGGAGCTTCGTCTCTATGGGTTTAACATCCGCACTCAGCACAGCGTTGACGGGCATGAATGCTGCGGAAACGCAGATCGACGTCCTCGGTAACAACCTCGCCAACTCCCAGACGGTTGGATTCAAGTCATCGGACGTGGTCTTCTCGACCCAGTTCCTTCAAACTCTGTCGCTGGGTTCAGCGCCTACTGCGGACAACGGTGGTCGTAACCCTCGTCAGGCGGGCTTGGGTGTTCAGATCGCGGCGATCAACCAGAACTTTCGCCAGGGAACGATCGAGATCAGTTCGTCGTCGACCGACTTGGCCATTCAGGGCGAGGGGTTTTTTCAAGTCGCAGGTGCTCGAGACGAAAAGCTGTACACACGCAATGGAATCTTCCGGCTCAATAGTAGTAACGAACTGGTGACCTCAGACGGTTTCCGACTTCTCGGCTTCGGTGTCGATGACAAGTTCAATATTCAATCGACCCAGGTTGTTCCGCTCACAATTCCCGTGGGTACGGAGACCATCGCCAAAGAGACGTCGAAGGTGGAACTCGAAGGGACGCTCACTCCTCGGGGAGATATTGGAGACGTATCCAACGTCATCCAAAGCGCGGTGCTTGGAAATGGGCGCATTCCGCGTCCCGTTGTGACAGACGTAACGGCGCAGGGATCCTCTGCCCCTTCGACACTGGGTGTAAACTTCTCGACAACTCAGGGTGGGGCTGGGAATCACGCGGAGGGTTCCGTCTACCAGTATCGATTCGTGTACGTTGACAGCAATGGCAAAGAGAGCAACATATCATCGACGGTTTCGTATACGGTTCCCGCTGGAAATGGAATTGCTGACAATACGATATCATTCACACTGCCACCGGCGACTACTCAGTACAACCAAGTCCGCGTGTACCGTACCGCTCCTGGAGGATCGAATTTCTTCTTGGCGGGCAACGGTGCTGCAGGTGCAGCCTTCCAGGACACGAGTGACGCTTCGTCGGCGACCGCACTGAACACAGCCGGATTGACGGGCAACTACTCCTATTTGTTCACCTATTTCAAAGCAGGGGAGCCGGAAACGCGTCCTTCGCCATTGGTTGGCCCAGTGAGTCTTGCTAACGGTCGCGCATTTTTGACGGGTTTCCCAACCCCGCCTACACCTCCGGTGGATGGTGGCTTCCCATTATACGACTCGATTCGTATCTACCGAAACGTCGCCAACGACCCCAACTCTTTCTTTCTGGTCGACACCATTGCACCGACCGGTACCTTTACAGACAGTCGTACAGACGCGGACATTACCGACACGACCAAAGTAGGTTTCAAGAAGGTCAACTTCGATGGCCCTACGGTCGATGCCGCGACCCGTTTGGTGGACGTGATCACTCGAGACGGTCTAACCTACTCGAGTCCTTTCAAAGCGGGAGAACTCACGTTCCGCGGAAATAAAGGAGGACGGTTTCTCGACGAAAAACCGCTGACGGTTACGAATCAGACCACCGTTCAAGAATTGATGGACTTTTTTGAAAACGCGCTGGGGATCATCAACGATTCAAACGATCCTCTCAACCCGATTGTACCGACCAAGAACACCATCGCGGGCGAGTCTGGAACCCTGAATCCTAGTGCCTACATCAATAACGGTTCGATTCGGGTGGTCAGCAACGCAGGATCGCAGAACAACATTTCGATCGACCTGTCGTCTCTGAAACTCAAGGAAAGCAATGGACTGGTGTCTACGCCTAGTATCCCTTTCACCACCGTTCAGGAAGGTAAGGGACAAGGGGCAGTGACTGACTTTATCGCCTATGACTCTCTCGGTTTCCCGATCCGAGTTCGTGTCACAGCGGTTCTCGAAGCCCGAACCGACCAGTCGACTATTTATCGATGGTATGCTGACAGCCCCGACAACTTGTCCGCAAGCGGCGCGGGCATCAATGTTGGAACGGGAATTATCCGCTTCGATGGTAATGGTACATTTACCTCAGCAACGAATTCCACTGTCGCTATCAACCGCGTTGGTTTTCCTAGTGAAAAACCACTGTTGATCAATTTAGACTTTGATTTGCTCAATGGTCTTGCAACCTCCAATGCATCATTGGCTGCATCCCGGCAGGACGGTTCGCCTCCAGGGGTGTTGAATAGCTATGTGATCGGTGAAGACGGCAAGATCCGTGGGGTGTTCAGTAACGGTATCTCGCGAGACCTCGGGCAATTGCGACTCGCTCGATTCACCAACCCGATGGGTTTGGAACAGCGAGGTCGAAACAACTATGCCCCTAGCGTTAACACCGGTCTGCCGATCGAAGGTGCTCCCACAGAAAACGGTATCGGCTCGATCTCCGCAGGTGCTCTCGAACTGTCCAACACCGACGTCGGTAACGACTTGATCCAACTCGTGTTGGCCAGCACTCAATACCGAAGTAACGCGCGGATCATCACGGCGACCCAGCAGCTCTTTGAAGAGCTCCTGAACCTGCGTCGATAGTGTTGTCGAATGGTACGTGATTTCCGAACCCGCGCTCCGATCGAAAACTTGATACGACGGGCCGAACTAGCGCGATCGTTGCGTGCGTTCTTCGACCAGCGAGGATTCGTCGAAGTCCATACCCCGATCCTCTCCAGATCCTGCATCATCGATCGCCATTTGGACCCGATTCGGGTCGAGGGAGCCGAAGTACTCGGTCCTCAGTGCACGGAGACTTGGTTTCTACAAACATCGCCGGAGCAGTCGATGAAGCGACTGCTGGCATCCGGCATGGGAAGCATCTACCAATTGGGACCGGTTTTTCGCAGCACCGAACTGGGCTCCATTCATAACCCGGAATTCACCATGGCGGAATGGTATGAGGTCGGTGCGCAATTCCAACAGGGACTAACCACCCTCGATACTCTCTGCCGAACGCTTCTGGATACCGACGAGGCGGTTCGCGTGACGTTCGCGGACGCATGGTTCACGCACACAGGGATCGACCTGTGGTCCGCCGATCAACATCAGTTGGCAGCATTTAGCATCGAACGAGGCGTCGTCCATTCTGCATCCTGGTCAACCGACTGGGATGATTGGGTCAACATGATCTTTTCGTTCGTCGTCCAGCCGCATTTGGGGTGGGAACGCCCCGTGCTGCTCACCCACTTCCCAGCCTCTCAGGCTGCCCTCGCTCGCCTCGAACCATCGGATCCACGAACTGCGCTCCGCTATGAACTCTTCTATCGCGGGGTCGAACTCGCAAACGGTTACGATGAGCTGATTGCGAGCGAGGAATTGGAGAGCCGGGCAAATACCGCTAATATCGAACGTCTCGAACATGGCAAATACGCTCTGCCTATCGAGAATCCATTGCGGGATGCCATGAAACATGGTCTGCCGTCCAGTTGCGGTTGCGCCTTGGGTTTCGATCGCGTGGTCATGCTCGCATGCAAGGCGAGTCGTTTGGACGAGGTCATTCCCTTCTCAGCGGAAATCGCCTAGGCCTGCGTCCTCCATCCCCTACAGATGCATCCTCTAGCATTTGCTATCTAACCAGGGTGGAGGATCGATCTCTCTTGACGTTGCGGACGCGTTCCGGTTATCCACCCAGGGATGTCTAGATAGTTGGCCAAATGCGTCCCGACCTTTATTTCAGGTTCTGCCGATGACCCCATTCGCAACCGGTCTTCCCAGTCGTCGATCGAGAAGCACAGTCGCACTCGTTCTTCCCATGTGTTTGGTGACGATTGCGACGGCGATGAGTCTCGGTTGCCAATCTTGGATCACGGGCAAGAAGGAGGAGAAGCATCAGAAAGAGATGCGTCTCATGAAGGAGAAGTTGGCCGACCCGGATCGTCCTCGACT
>CAYXFO010000099.1:1654-12119 GCA_964464255.1 uncultured Pirellula sp. | reverse complement strand
CGCGTCGGGTTATGATAATCCCTGGCAAAAAACGAACTGCCATCAATCTCGGCCGCTAGGACCGCGATTGCAACAACCACGCTCTTTCCGGAGTCAGCCTTAGCGGCCGATGGTCGGCGGATTGTTGGCCAGGAAATCGCGAGGACCTCGAACGGTGTAGTAGGGATACCCAACCGTAGCCGATGCTACACCCGAGCCTGTCTGGTTGTCATGGCGGTACTGGCTGTGAGACAAGTGTGCTCCATAGTCGGTCCCACCACGCTGCCAAGCCACTGGGCATGGGCGACATCCGATCGGACCGTTGCATGTATTGCATTGACCTGCGTGACGATGCAGGCAACCCGTCGATCCGATGAGCGACAGAGCAATGAAAACCAATGAGGGAAGACCGCGTTTCATGACTTGATCCTTCGGTAAAACAAAACCATTTCGGCTTCTGTAGGATCGAAATAAGCGGCACCGAGAATTCAATCCCTCCATCCTGCCCATCAGAGTCGACGCAGATTGCCACGATTTTCCGCGATTCCTAACTCAAGTATCTCTCACCATCGTTGCTTGCATTTCACATCCACGCTTTGCAAGGCCCGCGCGGAAGAGGCGAGCTTTTGGCGGGACAGCCTATTGAATCTCGGCGATATCACTCGAGCCCGGGATATCCTGAGGCCATCGTGTCCAGATAGGGGTCTTCTCGATGACTTCCTTGACGAAGTTCTTTCGTTCCCGTTCCTTTTTCTGCTCGATGAGTTTGGTTCGGATGTCCGCTTGCGACTCCGCGAACGATAGAGTCCGAGGCTCCTCGCGCTCAAGGACTTCGACGATATAGTACCCATCCTCATCTTCAATGATCTGACTCAGGGCCCGCAGTTCGATCGAGAAGACGGTATCCTCAACCGCTTTGCTCTTGAGAGCACCTGGAGACACCCAATCGAATACGCCACCCTCATCGGCGTTGTAGCCTTTCGAGGATTGCTTCGCGACCGCTTCGAACGGAGCACCACCCAAATAGACTTGGTTCCCCATATCGACGATGGCTGTGTAGGCTGCTTGACGGTCGTTCTCGAAAGCTTTGAACGTTGCGGACAAGACGCGGAACTTGGCCCGACGATTCCGCTCCCACTGCTCGGGATGCTGATCGTAGTAGTCCTGAAGCTCGAATAACTGCGCATCGTGTTTTTCCTTGGTTTTTTCGCGAATCGCTTGCTCCGCCCAAGCCGACTCGGCGAAACTTCGCATCAGGGTCGGAAGACTCGAACCCTGCGACTCCACGAGCTTCATAAACTCCAATTCCGATTCGCATTTGAATTGCTTCATCTGCTCGGGCATCACTTGGTTACGAAAGATCTCGGCCGTTTTCGCCATCATCTTGGACCGAATCTCGTCCCGTTCCTTTTTGGGTTTGCCAGCCGTTTGCAAATTGAGGAAATGCTGAGCAAGACACTTCTTCGCGATCGAGTTAACCAACTCCTTGCGCAACCTCATTTCAAATTCACGATCCGACAACGCATCCTCAGGGACGCGCGTGGGACTGAGTAAATCGCCAACCAACACAGGTTCGGTGCCGACGACAGCGATCATCCGCCCCGCTTCGAACCTCTCTCCACGCGGGATCGGTTGGCTGAGCTTCGCTTGCTCAGGATCAAACGTCGCATAATCACTTGACGAAGGTGCCGAACTTGGTGGCAGACTGGCAATTCGGACCGGTTCTTGCCCGTGCAAGGGTGTCACTGCACTGCACGCAGACACCAAAACGCAGAAGAACACTATTGCATGAGCAAAGAACTTCATGACCAAGGAATCCGATTGGACAACACGCCTGACAAACGTCACATTCACAAGGGCTATACGTTATTTAGCCGTCGTAACGCAATATCTGTCGGAGGATGGCTAGCAAATCTAATTTGGCGAGTCGCTTCGTCCGATCGCTATCATTCGGTGCGGTCGCTGGACTCGAGTCCCACAGGGGCCAAAAAGCGTTGTGCTGGTCGATGACCCGTAGCTTGCCCGCGTGCTTGAGGGCCAATTGCCCCATGCGTCGCGAGTCGGTGTAGACGAAGCTGATGCAATGCTCTTCGATGCCGATGGACCGGACCGACCATAACGCTGCATCCATTTTCAGTTCCGCCAATTCGAGCAATCGCTCGGCGGGTTGGGGGAGATCGCCGAAGCGGTCGAGTAGTTCCTGTCGCATATCGGATACAGCCTGTACATCCTGCAAGCGACTGACTCGGCGATAGATATCGATTTTCTGTCGCATGTCGACGACATAGTCGGCTGGCAGATAGGCTTCGATCGGCAGGTGGATCTCGACATCGAGGCTGAGTTTCGGAGGTTGATGGGTCAGTTGTCGGACAGCACTCTCGAGCAACTGGCAGTACAGTTCGTATCCCACGGCTGCGATGTGCCCGCTCTGTTGGGTGCCGAGCAGGTTTCCTGCGCCGCGAATTTCCAGGTCGCGCATCGCGATGCCAAAGCCAGCGCCCAGTTGTGAAAACTCTTCGATGGCGTGTAGTCGCCTTGCCGCATCCGGATTGAGGTGCTTGTGCCGATCGACCAGCAGGTAGCAGTGGGCTTGATGGCGATAGCGCCCGACCCGTCCTCGGAGTTGATGCAATTCGGACAATCCGTAGCGGTCCGCTTCATCGATGAAAATCGTATTGGCATTGGGGATGTCGAGCCCGCTTTCGATGATGGTGGTCGACAAGAGAATATCGGCCCGATGTTCGATGAAGTCGAGCATGACTTGTTCGAGTCCATCCTCGACCATTTGTCCGTGGCCGATCACGATGCGCGCTTCAGGGACAATGTGTTGCAGTCGCGATGCGAGCGCATGCATATCCTCAATGCGGTTATGCACAAAAAAGATTTGGCCGTCTCGATTCAACTCCCGCAAAATCGCGTTGCGAATCAAGGCATCGTTCCACCGAACGACGCGAGTCTCGACCGCCATCCGCTCTTCGGGTGGAGTCACGAGATTGGAGATATCTCGGATACCGACCAGCGACATGTGCAGGGTGCGAGGAATAGGTGTTGCCGACAGGGTCAACACATCGACTTGAGCGGCAGAGCGTTTGATGCGTTCCTTGAGTTCGACGCCGAATTTCTGTTCCTCGTCGATGATCAAAAGCCCGAGATTGAAAAAACGAACGTCGCTCGATGCGATGCGATGCGTACCGATAACGATATCGACCTTGCCGCTCGCGATCCGATCGATGGTCTGGCGCTGTTCTGCGGCGGATTCAAATCGGCTGAGTTTCGCGATTTCGAACGGGAACTCCGCCATGCGTTCGCGGAAGGTTTTGAAGTGTTGCTCGGCGAGCACAGTTGTGGGGACCAGGACACCGACTTGGTAACCGCTTTCGACCGCTTTGAACGCGGCTCGCATGGCAACCTCGGTTTTTCCGAAACCGACATCGCCGCAGATCAAACGCTCCATTGGCCTGGGAGTGATCATATCTTTCTTGGTGGCCTCGATGGCCGACAACTGATCCGGAGTTTCCTCGTACGGGAACGATGTTTCGAATTGCTGTTGCCATACCGAGTCCCCTTGAAACGCGATCCCTTGCTGCGCGCGCCGTTGGGCTTGCAGCTCGAGCAGATCGGCCGCCATGTCAGCCACCGCAGACTCGGCAGCTCGTTTCTGTCGGGCCCACGATTGACCGCCGATCTTCGCTAGTTTCGGACGTGTCTTGGTCCCGCCAACATATCGCTGGACCAAATCGATCTTGGTGGCGGGGACATACAACTTGGTCCCGCCGTCGAACTCGAGGGCCAAGTGCTCGAAGCGTTGTCCTTCCTTTTCAATCATCTCGAGGCCGAGGTAAATCCCGATGCCATGCGAGAGATGAACCACCAGATCACCTTCGCGAAGATCGAGGAAGCTGTCGATAGCTCGCGATGCATGCTTCTTGCTCGAACGTTTGAGCATCGTGCGTCTAAGCAGTTGATTGACGGTCAGAATCAATGCGCCGCTGGGGATCTCGAATCCACAGCTCAGGATACCGACCAGCAGCCTCAGTCGCCCTTGCGCAAAGGAGTCGCTCGACTTGACGATCTCCTGCATCCGAGCCAGTTCCCCTTCGTTGATGCAGACGATGGCGGCATTGCGAGTGTCCCCCAGGGACTGGTCGATATCGCGAGCAAGAGTTTCCAACTCCCCGCCGATCCGTTCGACATTCCCGATGGGAATCCGAATCAGTTCCCCGGAATAACCCTCGACAGCCAACTGTGTGATCTGCGCCAGAGGGTACGTTTCCAAGCGTTGATAAAGCGCGATCGGATCGATGAATCGCTCAGGAAACGGAACTCGCGATCGAAATGCATTGGCTTGATGCAAGGCTGCGATCGGTTCGCTGACCAAGACCATCGTGGTTGCGGGAAGATGATCGAGCAACGATGCTTCCTCGCGCGTCGCCTCGTTAGCCGCCAACAGATCGATCCGTTCCATTCGATCGATCGATCGCTGGGTGACGCTGTCGAATGTTCGAATCGATTCGACCTCGTCATCGAACCATTCGATGCGACGAGGTTCGGACGCATCGGGAGGATAGACATCGAGGATACCGCCCCTGGCCGTGAACTCACCAGGCAGTTTGACACTCGTGGTCGTTCGATACCCCACCGAGGACAACCATCCCTTGAGTTCGGCCAGATCGGTCCGCTTGCCGACTTCAATGATGCGTCGATCGCGCTGCATTTGTTCGGGGCTCGGGACCGGATGCATCATCGCAGGCAACGTGGTGACGATGACCGGCACTCGCGAGCTTGGATGGTTCCGAAACTCATGCAGATGCGCCAGCACTTGCAGGCGCTGGATCACTTCTTGCTGTTGCAATGAGTCGACTTCGCTATCGTCCGAAGCGGGTGGGAACACATCGCAATCGTGTTCGAGGAAGAATTCCAAATCGCGGGCGATCGTCTCAGCGTCTTGATGATGCGCAACGACGATCAGCAACGGCTGCTTGAGCGATCGTACGGTTGCTGCAGCGATCGGAGGGACGGCCCCTAGCCACGCTCCTTCCCAACAGATCGGTTTAAGAGCCTGCCATGCACGAGTCGCCGATCGGAAATCCGGCAACGCGCCGATGGCATCTAGGAGCGCGGGAGCAGGACTCGGCTCGTGGCTCTCTTCTACTTTTTTTGCCAAGACCCTCGGCTGTGATGAAGCTTTCTCAACCTTGGCCGTCGGCTCGGTCTCCGACCCTTCCGTGGCCATACGAATCAACGACTCGGCGCTAGCCAGATCGAATGTCTCAGGATCGTTCGGGTCATCGACGGGCACGGGGGTACCGCGAATGAAGTCGGCGAGGGTTCGTTTGGCCCTTGTTGGTTTGGATTTCATCGAAATGGCACGCAGTAAACAGATAATTTGTTGCGACTGAAGTTAACCGACCGGATCCTTCATGTACACTGCAAGAATCCATCCCAAGAAACCAGGAGAAGCGATCGATGTTCCGTTCGGCTTACCGTTTTGCCATCCTTTCGTCCGTTGTATTGGCTTTTTGCTCAGGAAATCGCGCTGCGGCACAGACCGACGAGCGAGCGGAGTTCATTCGGGCCAACTACACCAAAGACGAAGTCCGCATCCGCATGCGCGATGGTGTCGAACTCTTTACGGCAATCTACTCGCCGAATGACTTGGACCCGAACAGCAAGTATCCGGTCATGCTGTTCCGCACCCCCTACAGTGTCGGGCCGTATGGTCTCAACAATTACCCCTCACGTTTGGGACCGTGCGTTGAATTCGAGCGAAACAAGTACATCTTCGTCATGCAGGATGTCCGCGGCCGATACATGAGCCAAGGCGAGTTCGTGAATATGCGTCCTCACATCCGCAACAAGACCCGCAACGATCAAATCGACGAGAGCAGCGACACGTACGATACGATCGATTGGGTGATCAAGAATGTGTCTCGCCATAACGGCAGAGTGGGTCAATGGGGAATCTCCTATCCAGGCTTCTACACCTCTGCAGGTGCGATCGAATCCCACCCGGCTCTGGCCGCGGTATCACCACAAGCTCCGATCGCCGATTGGTTCTTCGACGATTTTCATCGCAATGGAGCTTTCGTTTTACCGATGGCTTTCAACTTTCTGTCTTCGTTCGGCAAGGCACGACCTCAGCCTACGACCGAGGGAAATCCATCCTTCGACTTTCCAACGCGCGACGGATACCAGTTTTTCCTCGATCTCGGGCCGATGAAGCAAGTCGATCAAAAGTACTTTAAGAACGAGATCAGTTTCTGGAACGATCTCGAGGCCCACCCCAACTACGATGCCTTCTGGCAAGCTCGCAACATCCTTCCGCATCTGAAGAACATTCAAGCTTCCGTGCTGACCGTTGGCGGTTGGTACGACACCGAAGATCTCTACGGTCCGCTCGCAACCTATGCAGCCATCGAAAAACAGAACCCCGGCATACGCAATACGCTGGTGATGGGCCCTTGGTATCACGGTCAATGGGCCGGCGATGACGGAAAACGACTGGGACAAGTCGACTTCGGGTTCGCGACGTCCGCTTGGTATCAGAAGCAGGTGCTCGTACCGTTCTTCGAGTCCCATCTGCGAGGTGCCCCAGGCTCGGCTACATCCGGCGCAGCGATTCCCGAAGCTACCGTATTCGATACCGGCTCGGATAGTTGGCAACAGTTTCCAACTTGGCCACCCGCCAACATGGTTTCCACGCCCTTCTATCTAGCCGCCGATGGCAAACTGGCTGCCAACAAGGAATCAATCGTCGAGGGGGCGGACTCCTTCCCGAGCGACCCTCGCAAACCGGTCCCCTACACGATGGAAATCACCAACAACTGGGCACGCGATTACGTAACGGAAGATCAGCGATTCGCATCGTGGAGGCCGGATGTGCTGGTCTATCGAGGCGATGTGATCGCCGATCCCGTGACGGTCGCTGGCCCGATCCCGGTCGATCTGTGGGTCACCTCCACTCAAACCGATGCCGATTGGATCGTCAAAATCATCGATGAGTTTCCCGGCACACCCGGCACAACACGGCGACGCGGCGAAACGGTCGATAACTCGCAAAGCGGTCGACAGGAGTTGGTGCGGGCCGGTGTTTTGCGGGGCCGTTTTCGCGAAGGATTCGAAACCCCCGTTGCCATGACTCCCGGGCAGCCGACCCGCGTTCGTTTGGAATTGAGCGACATTTTCCACACGTTCCAGCGGGGACACCGAATCATGATCCACGTCCAAAGCACTTGGTTTCCGTTCATCGATCGGAATCCCCAAAAATTTGTCCCCAACATTTTTGAAGCAGACGAAGGGGATTTCCAATCCGCAATCCACTCGGTTCTCCGCAGTCCCGGTCGCCCGAGCGCTGTCTACCTCCCGATTCTGCCCTAACAGTCCCCCTCGCGATCGGATCTGCTGAGATCTCGTTGCGGTTGAGGGAACGATTGCGGTTCAAGCTAATGGGCGTACACTGACGCCCCTCCGGACTCTCATTCAGCCGAAATCCTTGGGTTGCCGATCCGGAAGAATACTACTCCAGTCCGAACAATCCGACTTTTCCGTATAGTTTGGCCAAATCAGGAACCGCCACCATGTCATCCGCAACCAACAACCGTATCCGCATTCGAGTAGGGCATAGCCCAGACGCGGATGACGCATTCATGTTTTATGGTTTGGCCAAGGATTGCTTCGACACCGGACCCTATGTCTTCGAACATGAGTTGGTCGACATCGAGACCCTCAATCGCCGCGCGTTTCAAGGTGAACTCGAACTGACCGCCCTCAGTTTGCACGCCTACGCCTACCTGAGCGATCGTTACATGATCTGCTCCTGCGGCGCGAGCATGGGGGATAACTATGGGCCGATGGTCGTGACTCGCTCACCATCGACGCGGGAGTCTCTTGCAGGAAAAACGATCGCGGTACCCGGAACTTTGACCACCGCCTATCTGTCATGCCGCATGTGGCTCAAAGACTTTGAACATGTCGTCGTTCCCTTCGACGAAGTACTCGACGTGGTCGAACAAGGAAGTTTTCAAGGTCGTCCGATCGATGCCGGATTGGTGATCCACGAAGGGCAGTTGACCTATGCATCCCAAGGTTTGCACCTGGTCGTCGATCTGGGCAAGTGGTGGATGGAGCAAACAGGTTTGCCGTTGCCTCTCGGAGCCAACGGCATTCGAAAGGATCTCGGACCCGATGTGATCCGCGATGTGAATCGACATCTGTACCAAAGTATCGCCCATGGATTGGAGCATCGCAAATCGGCACTCGATTACGCGCTCGGTTGGGGCCGGGGACTCGAGCGGGACAAGGCCGACACCTTTGTCGGTATGTATGTGAACGATTGGACCCTGGATTTTGGACAACGCGGACGACAAGCCGTTCGCGAGCTTCTCCGTCGCGGCTACGAATCGGGCGTCATCACCAAGTTGGTCGAACCTGAGTTTGTCGACCCTCCCGAGGGATCAGCTCTCGCTTAATTCATTCTTCATCAGAAACGGTGGGGGGACGCGGATGACGCATTCCACGTCCATCGCAAAGCCTCTGGACGTGCCACCCTGTATGCAAGTGCCACCCGGTACGATTTGGTATATTATGTCGAGAGTGGCGATTGAGTCGTCGTCCTGCAATCGGCTCCTTTACTCTCTCGATACCAAGTCTCGAACAATGCGACACCTCTCCTCGTGCCTCACCGCTTCCGCGTTGGTATTTTCTTGCTCTTTTGCATTCTGCGCTGGAATCGTTCAAGCCCAGGATTCAGCACCTGCGACCCAAAAAGATTCCGCTGCAAAAGAGAGGGATGGAAATGAATCGGAATGGAAGGGACTGCTCCCTGCCGAGGGACTCGAGGGTTGGGAGATCACCAACTTCGGCGGCGAAGGGGAAATCGCGAACAAGGATGGCGAGTTGGTCCTCGAACCAGGCGATCCCTTGACCGGAATTACCCGACTGAGCAAGGACTTCCCGACCGAGAACTACGAAATGCAATGGTCCGCACAGCGAGTGAATGGTTCGGACTTCTTTGCCGGTGTCACATTCCCAGTAGGCAAGGAATACTGCTCGTTCATTTGCGGTGGATGGGGTGGAGGCCTAGTAGGGATCAGCAGCATCAACGGCAACGATGCCAGCGAAAACGAGACCGCCAGCTACCGCAACTTCAAGAACGGGAAATGGTACAGTTTCAAAGTCCGCGTCGATCCGACCCATATCAGCGTATGGCTCGACGACGAGCAAATCCTTCAAGTAGAGCGCGAGAATCGGCGGTTCTCTGTTCGCGCAGAAGTCATGCGATCCCGACCTGTTGGATACTGTGCCTTTCAGTCCAAGGTGATCGTCAAGGACTGGAAATTCAGAACAATTAAGTGAACCGAAGTCCACCAACGAAAAATGCCGACTCGAGCGGTCGGCATTTAATTTTTTTCTTGTTCCAAACAGTTGACTAGTATGGCCCGCAGTCTCCGACGTCTGGGTCGCCCACCATGTGGAAGTGGTTGTGGTCGATGTAAATCACTTCGACACACTCTTTGTCATCCAAAGTGTAGGGAACTGGCCAGCCATTGATGGTCCGCTCTTCGAAGTAGACGGAGCATTTGTAGTGAGCGTGGTGCAGTTGTGCGAATCCGATCAGAGGAACAAACCGAGGCTCATCCACATAATCAGCGATTTTGCACTTCACGATCCGAACACGATTGCGTTGCTTCTCATGCAGCAATGGAATTCCGCCTCGAATGGGACGAGCCCGCTCGAGTGCGTGAATCACTTCATCATCGCTTGGTGGGTCGATCGCCGCGTGGTTCTGTGCACCTCGCGTCAATGGACCCATGATCGGAACTCGAGCGTATCGCTCGTGGATATGAAATTGGACTTCCTCGCTGTCCTGGAAGTAGGGCGAAATCGGAATCGGAACTCCGAACGGGCCCATGTTCATGTTCGATAGGCCGACGCAACCTGATTGTGTGGAAAGTGTCGCAATCAGAATGAGCCCCAAGGCCGAATAAAGTTGCTTGCAGGACATCGATAAAACCCTTGTTGTTCAAAGACGAACACATCGTCGGACACAGAGGTTTTCGGCGACCACCGTGGTAAAACTTGCGGGTTTTTCCGATCGCAACAAAATTTACCCCCACGCGGTCATCGGTCGAACTTCCGTATCCTTCGCAAATTCGCCAAGCCTTCGTAAAGAACGCTAGCGAACCGGATTTTGGACTGCGTCGAGTCCGCTTCCGGATCCGGATCGGACTTCCGAAGCATCGGAGACCGCTCGAGCCGCCTCCGCGAAACTATCGGGGAGCCGCATATAGCGGAGAACAAAGAGCCAAAGGGCGACAATGGCAGTGAGAAGTGCCAATACGGCCACCAGAAACAGCCCCGACAGCTTCTGGCTCATGACCGCCACGGGACCCGTGATGGAACTGCCGGGGACTTGAATCAGCAAAAGGAGCGACGTCGATTGCCGTCTTTCAAAATCATCGAGGCTTCGGCGCGAGACCTCGACCCT